>JBHBDS010000163.1:0-2663 GCA_041784625.1 Filifactoraceae bacterium | reverse complement strand
GCAAAGATTTGGAGTTTAAGTTGAAAATGTAAATTAAAAAAGAATAGGAACGAGTGAGCCTTGAGTCGGCACAGCTTGATTTTTTGACGCAGGGGTTGGGGGTGTTGACGAATAATGACGTGGAGGTGTTCTCTCAGTTATAGTTATTTCAAGCAGCACAGGGGGAGAAACCAAAGAGCAAGCGTTTTGTATGCAGTGGAAGAATTTGATGCTTTGTGTTATGATAATAGGGTAAAAGGGGCGAAAAGGATTGGGCAAGAAAGAATATGCTTAGAGGAAACAAAAAAATCAGACGGATTGTTTTTGTGATGATTGGAGCTTTCATTGTGATCGGATTGGATCATCGCATGCGTGTGGTTCACTATGAACTTACCGATCATCGAATTGAGAATCCGATTTGTATAGTGCTCTTGACGGATTTGCATAGCTGTAGCTATGGCAAATCGCAAGAGACGATTGTCAATGCGATTGAGCGTGAAAAGCCTGATGTCGTGTTGCTGGGTGGAGATATTGTGGACGATAAGCTGCCTGAGGAAAAGGCATGGGAGCTTTTGAGCCGGCTTGGGGAGTATTGTCCAACGTACTATGTGACGGGCAATCATGAATGGTGGATTGAGGATACCCATCGGGTAATCCGGCAGATGGAGCAGTATCATATTACCGTGTTGGCAGGAGAGAAAAGGGAGCTGGAGTTTCACGGAGGAAGAGTCGATTTATTTGGAGTGGACGATCCGGAGGTGGGAAGAGAACGATGGCAATCGCAGATGGAAAAATTGAAGAAGGAAATTAATCCGGAGGTGTTTTCGATAATTCTCAGCCATCGTCCGGAAAGATATTCGGAGTACCTGGATTTTTCGCTGTCGCTATCGGGGCATGCACATGGCGGGCAATGGAGAATCCCGTATTTGCTCAACGGGTTGCTTGCACCGAATCAGGGATTTTTTCCGCAATATGCGGGCGGTCTTTACGAATTCGAAGACCACCGATTAATTGTCAGCCGAGGTCTGGCGAGAGAATCGACAAGAATTCCGAGATTTTATAATCGTCCGGAGCTTGTGGTCATACATCTCCTGCCGACGGAGGAATAGAGCAATATTGCATGGGTGCAGGTTTTATGGGGAATAGAGCAGGGGCTGAAGTGTAGGGGAAGATGATGGAGAAATTAGTTGCACGACGCGCGGAGAAGTCGGATTACAGGAAGATTCTCAGGCTGCGCAAAAAAATCTATGCAGGAAATCCATGCTATCGAGATAACCAGACAAGAACGGTGAAGGCATTGCTAAAGGGTAAAAAGGAAATTCAAAAAAGCTCTGAGATTTTTCCGGTTGTCGTGGAGAGGGATGGCTGCGTGGTTGCATCGGCATTTTTGGCAGTGATTGATCGAATGAAAGAGATATTGCAGATTGCTTTTCTTGAGATGGAAGAGGATCAGGAAATTTTCGATGCGATGCTTAATCTTGCGAAGAAAGAGGCAAGAAAACGAGGGCTCAAAACCATTCTGGTAGGACTCAATCTCAATGTACTTTATGGGCTTGGATTACTTGCAAGCGATTATGACAAGGTGCTGCGTATCGGTGGTGCGTACAATCCGAAATATTATGTGGATTATATTCGACCGCATGCAACAAGGATTGTGCCGTTAACGAGTTTTTTTTCACGAATCGACAGGATCGCGATGGACGATTTGTCGGAGGGTATTTTGAGAAGGCTGTCGAGCTTTGAAATTCGCCCGATGAATTTTAGTAATATTGCAGAGTCAGTGGAGGCCTATACAGAGATTACTAATGCAGCTTTTGAACACCATAATTATTGCTACGAGGCGAGACAGGACGAAAATTTGGAGCTGTTTTTGGATTTCAAACCCTTTTTGAAGCCGGAAAATCTTCTGTTTGCGTACAAGGACAATAAGCCGGTCGCATTTGTCCTTTGGTATCCCGATTTTAATCAACTGATTGGGGCAGGCGAGGAACTGGGTCTTAAGTCGCTCATCCGTTATAAAATTTTTCATAAAAAAATCGATACCATCAAGCTGACAGAAATTGGCGTTGTGCCGGAATACCAAAAAAAAGGGGCGATTCTTGCGCTGTTCAAGCATTGCTACGAGCTAAACAAAAATCGCTATCAATATCTGGAATCGGGTTGGATTATGCCTGAAAATAGTGCATCGATGAGCATCACGCAAAAGCTGACAGAGCACGAGAGCAAGCAATATGAGGTCTTTGAAATTGACATTGACATTGAGAGCTAGATGTTGAACGCCATCGCTATCTCGGGCCGGTTCGTTTTCGAGAAATGCTTGATGGAATACTTTTTGCAACGATTGAGCCGAAAAACAATGTACTGCCAATCCTCATCAGGCATTTTGAAGAACGCTATTCAAAAGAGCAACCCGCGCCATCTTCGACAAAAAACGAAATGTTGTCGCCTGTTATGATGGGAAGAGAACAGAGGTGCTTTTCCTGGAGAAGTTGGAAATTCAGTGGAGCAGGAAGGAAGAGGAACTCTCTGAGCTGTGGAAAATTTTTCGGGGCTCTATCGCCATTAAGGAGCGTGAAAACAAAAAGCTTCAGCAGAGCCATATTTCAAAATACTTTCAGAACATACCCATATCCATACCTTCTGATTTTATTGCATCTACTCTATTACATATACTTCGCCGATGT
>JBHBDS010000162.1:0-9603 GCA_041784625.1 Filifactoraceae bacterium | reverse complement strand
TCTTCTACTGGCATTAGGAATGCTTTGTCTACGTCTCTCTCTGGCTCTGGAATGTAGCTGTCGATTTGCTCGAAGAGTTCTACGATTCTGTCTCCCCATTCGCATGTTGGATCTTCTAGTGCTTTTAGTGCAGATCCTCTTACGATTGGTGTGTCGTCTCCTGGGAATTCATATTCGTTGAGTAGTTCTCTTACTTCCATTTCTACGAGCTCAAGTAGTTCTTCGTCGTCTACCATGTCGCATTTGTTTAGGAATACGACGATGTATGGTACCCCTACCTGTCTGGATAGTAGGATATGCTCTCTTGTTTGTGGCATTGGTCCATCTGCTGCAGAACATACGAGGATCGCTCCGTCCATTTGTGCTGCTCCTGTGATCATGTTTTTTACATAGTCCGCATGGCCTGGGCAGTCTACGTGTGCGTAGTGACGGTTTGGTGTTTCGTATTCTACGTGTGAAGTGGAGATTGTGATTCCTCTTTCTCTTTCTTCTGGTGCTTTGTCAATTTTGTCGAAGTCTACTGCAGATCCTAGTCCGTATCTTTGGTGTAGTGTTTTTGTGATTGCTGCTGTTAGTGTTGTTTTTCCGTGGTCTACGTGTCCAATTGTTCCAATGTTCACGTGTGGTTTGGTTCTTTCAAATTTAGCCTTTGCCATTGTTATTTTCCTCCGTTAAATAAAATTGGATTTATTTTCCTTCTTCCATGATTTTTTTCGCGATGGAAGCAGGTACTTCTTCATAGTGGTCAAAAATCATTGTATAAGTTGCTCTACCTTGTGTCGAAGAACGTAGGTCTGTCGAGTATCCGAACATTTCAGAAAGTGGTACCATTGCGTTGATCGCTTGCGCTCCACCCACTCGAGCTTCCATTCCTTCGATTCTACCACGACGAGAGTTGATGTCACCCATTACGTCGCCCATGTAATCTTCTGGAGTTACTACTTCTACTTTGAAGATTGGCTCAAGGATTACTGGATTGGCTTTTTTCATACCATCTTTGAACGCCATCGATGCTGCCACCTTAAACGCCATCTCAGAGGAGTCAACCTCATGGTATGATCCATCGTAAAGCTCAACTTTTACGTCAACTACTGGATAACCAGCAAGTACTCCCGAGTCCATAGCACCTTGGATTCCTTGATCAACTGGTCCGATGTACTCTTTTGGAATCGCTCCTCCAACAACCGCATTAACGAATTCGTATCCTGCGCCTGGCTCTTGAGGGAACATTCTAATCTTAACGTGACCGTACTGTCCACGTCCACCAGATTGTTTTGCATATTTGTGCTCGATGTCCACTGGGCTCTTGATTGTTTCTCTGTAAGCAACTTGCGGTGCTCCAACATTTGCTTCTACTTTGAACTCTCTTAGAAGACGGTCAACAATGATCTCAAGGTGAAGTTCACCCATACCAGAGATGATTGTTTGTCCAGTTTCTTCGTCCGTACGAACGCGGAAAGTTGGATCTTCTTCCGAAAGTTTTTGTAGTGCTGTACCCATTTTTTCTTGAGCAGCCTTTGTTTTTGGCTCGATTGCTACCGAGATAACTGGCTCTGGGAATTCCATCGACTCAAGAATGATTGGTTTTGCAGGATCACAAAGTGTGTCTCCTGTTGTTGTATCTTTGAGTCCTACTGCTGCTGCAATATCTCCTGCGTAAACCATATCGATTTCTTCACGAGAGTTTGCGTGCATTTGTAGGATACGTCCGATTCTTTCTTTTTTGTTCTTTGTGGAGTTTAGTACATAAGATCCAGAGTTAAGGATTCCTGAGTAAACTCTAAAGAACGCTAGCTTTCCAACGAATGGGTCTGCCATGATTTTGAACGCTAGTGCGGAGAAAGGCTCGTTGTCATCTGCATGTCTTTCGTCCTCAGTTTCTCCATCAAGTAGAACCCCTTTGATTGCAGGAACATCTACTGGGGATGGCATGTACTCAAGTACGCCATCGAGTAGTAGAGGTACTCCTTTGTTTCTGTAAGCAGAACCACAGAACACTGGGTTGATCGCTGCGTCGATAACTCCTTTACGAAGAGCTGCTTTAAGCTCTGGGATCGAAATTTCTTCTCCCTCAAGGAATTTCATCGTAAGCTCTTCATCAAGCTCAGCGATTGCTTCTACAAGGATTTCTCGTCTTTCCTCAGCAAGAGCCACAAGGTCTGCTGGGATTTCTCTTGTTTCCATTTCACGACCAAGAGCGTCTACTACGTAGTATGCTTTCATTTCGAATAGGTCGATGATACCTTCAAAGGTATCTTCTGCTCCGATTGGAAGTTGAACCGCTACTGCGTTTGCTCCGAGTCGATCTTTCATTTGCTCAACTACTCTGAGGAAGTCTGCACCCGTGATATCCATTTTGTTTACAAATGCGATACGTGGTACTTGGTAGTTGTCTGCTTGTCTCCAAACATTTTCTGATTGAGGCTCAACGCCACCTTTTGCGCAAAACACTGCAACCGCTCCGTCAAGAACGCGCAATGAACGCTCAACTTCTACCGTAAAGTCAACGTGACCTGGGGTATCGATGATGTTTACTTTTACATCTTTCCACTGTGCAGTTGTTGCAGCAGAGGTGATGGTGATTCCTCTTTCCTTTTCTTGTTCCATCCAGTCCATCGTAGCAGAACCTTCGTGAGTTTCTCCTAGCTTATGAGTTCTTCCGGTATAGAAAAGGATTCTCTCTGTAGTTGTAGTCTTGCCCGCGTCGATGTGGGCCATGATTCCTATATTTCTAGTTTTTGACAAAGGAAATTGTCTTGCCACTGTATACTCCTTTCGGCTTTCGTATTAACAAATTAGAAACGATAATGTGCAAACGCTCTATTCGCCTCAGCCATTTTATGAGTATCTTCTTTCTTCTTAAATGTTGCACCAGTTTGGTTTGCAGCATCCATGATTTCTCTCGCCAATTTTTGAGTGATACCTTTTTCGTTTCTTAGTCTTGAATATCTTACCAACCATCTAAGTCCCAATGTTTCTCTACGCTCTGGTCTTACTTCAACTGGAACTTGGTAGTTCGCTCCACCCACACGGCGAGCTTTTACTTCTACCACTGGCATGATATTTGCCATTGCTCTTTCGAACACTTCAAGTGGATCTTCATTCGTTTTTTCTTTGATTTCTTCGAATGCTCCGTACACAATGCCTTGTGCAATCCCTCTTTTACCATCAAGCATAATCTTGTTGATTAGCTTTGTAACAACCTTGCTGCCGTAAATTGGATCAGCAAGAACTTCTCTTTTTGGAATATTACCTCTTCTTGGCACTTTGCTTCCCTCCTTAATGATTAATGGTTAAATCATCGGTACTCGACAAATCTGCTTTGCCGGGGCGCCCATATATTTATAAACGCACCGTACAATACAATTACTTCTTAGCAGCTTTTGGCAGTTTTGCACCGTATTTTGATCTAGCTTGTCTTCTCTTTTCAACACCGGATGTATCAAGAGAACCACGAACGATGTGGTATCTTACCCCTGGTAAGTCTTTTACTCTACCACCTCTGATAAGCACAACGCTGTGCTCTTGAAGGTTATGGCCTTCACCTGGAATGTAGGCAGAAACCTCGATTTGATTCGAAAGTCGAACTCTGGCAATTTTTCTAAGCGCTGAGTTTGGTTTTTTCGGGGTAACTGTCTTTACCGAAGTACACACGCCTCTCTTTTGTGGAGAGCTGTTGTCTGTACTTTTTCTCTTAAGAGCGTTAAAACCCTTTTGTAGAGCTGGAGCTGTCGATTGGTATTCTACTTGCTCTCTGCCCTTTCTCACTAACTGGTTGATTGTTGGCATTTGTACACCTCCTTCTTCTAAAATTTTTGTTACACGCCAACTGCTAATTGTATCGAACCGGCTATCTTCTAGTCGACTCTAACCTGTGTGAACACACACTAGAATAGTCTACCACCTTTTGAGACATTTGTCTAGACTACAATTTTGTGTTTTTTCTTGGAATTGCTTCCTTACTATATTTATTTCTATCGTTATCTAAAGGATGACGCCAGCTTTTTTTAGCTGCTTTATCTCTTCTTCTGTAACTCCAGCTTCTTTCAGCACTTCGCCTGTATGCTCTCCCAATCGTGGCGCTTTGCGATAGTCTACTTTTGGTTTTTCGGTAAACATCACGGGCGTACTAAACAAAATCCCCTCGTTGCCACTATCATACGTGTGACGTATCAAAAAGTCATTCGCCCAACATTGCTCGTCTTTTAAAATATCTTCTGTGGTCGCTAGTTTTTCAAAAGGAATCCCCGCCTCGGCAAGACGTTTCGCCCATTCGTCATAGGGCTTTTTGGCAAATTCTTCTTCCATCATCAGCACAAATTCTTCGGTGTGCTCGACAACGCTTTGCAATGTACTATATTTGCTCCCGATGAGTTCTGGTCTTTCGATGACAATGTTGCAGAAGTTTGGAAACCATTTTTCATATTGGAAAAATGCTAATTGCAGCCAAACGTCATCAGCACATCGGAATGTGGTGTTGAGCGGATTTGGTGGCTGACGACGAGTAATCGGCATTTGGTAGCCATATTGTGCCGCTGTCACCATAATTCCCATACCAAAAACTGCGGTATGGAACAGCGAGACCGTTACACGATCTCCTTTGCCTGTTTCTTTTCTCTTGTATAAAGCGGAAACGATGCCCGCTGCCATGCTCATGCCTGCATAATGATCCCCGAGTCCTGGCACTGGATTGGCTGGAGAAGTTCCTTTTTCCATCAAACTCATGACCACGCCACCTCGTGCATAATATGCGGTGTAGTCGAAAGCTGGATTGTCTTTCGCTGGCCCTGCCTCACCATATCCGAGCAAGTGACCATACACAATATGTGGCGCTCGTTTTTTTACTTCCTCATAGTTTAGCTTGCATTTGTCCAGCGCTTTTTGTCTCGTGTTGGTCAAAAATACATCCGCTGTTTCCAGCAGCTTGTATATGAGCTCCACGCCTTCCTCTGTTCCTGTGTCGATAACAATTCCTTTTTTTCCAGAGTTCTCAATCTCAAACAATGGGTTTTCGTTTTCTTCTATCGGAAAATGCCACTGAATTCCAGCTGTGCGCATCGTATCGCCAAAACTTGGCTCAATTTTGATCACTTCTGCGCCCCAATCTGCTAAAAGACGTCCACATGTAGGTCCAGCCACAAAGTTTGCATATTCAATGACTCGAATTCCTTCTAAAGGTAACCCTTTGTTCCACATATTTTTCTCCTCTATTTTTCGTTTTGCAATACGCTTGTTTGAACGGTTATTACAATATTTTTTGAGCTGTATCTCAACGAGGGTTGATTGTTTTTTTGATATATTCTACGATTCTCTGTGACGCTTTGCCATCACCGTACGGATTGACGGCCTTTGCCATCTGCTGATATTTCTCAGAGTAATCGAGCAGACTCTTCACAGTTTGGTACAAGTTCTCTCGCTGGATTCCGCCGAGTATTACCGTGCCTGCCGCAACCGCCTCTGGTCGCTCCGTCTCTTCTCTTAGAACGACAACTGGTTTACCGAGCCCTGGCGCCTCTTCTTGGATGCCGCCCGAGTCGGTGAGAATCAGATAAGATTTTCCCATCAATTTGGCAAAGGGCTGGTATTCGAGCGGCTCGATCAAGCTGATATTGCTTTGTCCGTCAAAAATCTTGTGCGCAATCTCTCGCACGAGCGGATTTTTGTGCATTGGAAAGACCACTCGATAGCTCGAATACTCCTGTGCAATCTGTCGCACAGCAGAAAAAATTTCTTCCATCGGTTTGCCCCAATTTTCTCTTCGGTGGCAGGTGAGGAGAATTACTTTTTCGTTTTCAAAATCAATCGCTCGGAGCGTCTCATCTTCAAATTCGTGGTCTTGCGCTGCCACATGGTAGAGCGCATCAATCACCGTGTTGCCTGTGACAGCAATATTTTTTTCGTCCACATTCTCTCGGAGCAAATTATTTTTGTTCGACTCGGTCGGTGCAAAATGATGCGTGCTCAGTCTCCCCGTGAGCTGGCGATTCATTTCTTCTGGATAAGGCGCATAGATATTGCCCGTACGAAGTCCTGCCTCGACATGACCTACTGCCACCTGCTGATAAAATGCTGCAAGCGCTGCCGCAAAAGTAGTCGTCGTGTCGCCATGCACCAGCATCAAGTCCGGTTTATCTTCTTTGAGAATCTTTTCCACACCAAAAAGCACGCCCGATGTAATATCCGTGATCGTTTGCCCGTGCTTCATCAGATTGAGATCATAATCGGGCACAATCCCAAAAATTTCAAGCACTTGGTCGAGCATTTCTCGATGCTGTGCCGTGATGAGCACCTTGCTTTCGATTTCTTCCTGTTTTTGGAGCTCAAGAATCAGCGGCGCCATTTTGATCGCCTCGGGTCTTGTCCCAAAAACAGAGAGCACTTTTATTTTAGACATCATCGTTCTCCTGTTTTTCTTGCTTGATTTCATTCTTCACTTCTTCGAGAATGCGTAGTTTTTTTACCCCAAAAATCACCACGGCAACATCCGCCAAGATGACGAGCAGCCCCGTAACAAAATCCGATTTTTGCAAATACAAAGAGCTTGCTCCCAAAAATGCCGAAATTCCGTACAAATAGATTACGGTTTTCTTTTGCGAAAGCCCCTTGGACAACAATCGGTGGTGTAGATGTCCTCGGTCCGCTTCCATGATTGGTTTTCCTGCCAAAAATCGTCGGATGATTGCAAAAGTCGTGTCCAAAATCGGAATCGCTAGTGCAAACAGCGGTATGATCACCGCAAGCACTGTTGCACCCTTGATCGTTCCGAGAATCGCCGTCACCGATAAAATGAATCCGAGGAATAGCGAACCTGTATCGCCCATAAATATTTTTGCTGGATTAAAATTGTGTGGTAAAAATCCGACTGCCCCACCCGCAACGCCCATTAGCAGCGTCGCCGTGATAAACTGTCCCGATGTTAAAGCAACCACCGCAAGGGTCAGCGCCGCAATGGTCGAAATCCCTGCCGCAAGCCCATCGAGCCCGTCGATCAGATTCACCGTGTTGGTAATTCCGACAATCCAAAACACCGTCACTGGCACGCTCAAAAATTTGAGCACGATCAAAATGTCGTTTTCAAATGGGTTGGTAAAGAAATCAATTCGAATGCCTGCCCATGTGATGATGAGCGCACAAAAAATTTGGATAAAAAGTTTGGTCTTTGCCTTCAGCGGAGAAATATCATCCAAAATACCCATGTTCATCATGATTCCACTTGCCAGTAAAATCGCGAGCACCTTGGTGTTTGGCGGTAGCAAAAACAAAGATGGCACCAAAAAACCAATAAAAATTCCAAGTCCACCCAGTCGTGGAATCGGCTCTTTATGTACGCGGCGAGCATCCTTTGGCACGTCAATGGCACCAATCCGATTCGCCAGCGTAATAATATATGGCGTCGTCAGATAACTGATCAGCGCCGAAATTCCAAAAGCGATAAAAGCATTCCACATCGTTACCTCGATCGCTCCAAAAGCATTAAACATACTCACCTCACTAATAACCAAGCGCCAAGTCTTCGATGAGCGAATCATCGTTGTCAATCCACTCCTGCACCTCGACTATTCTATAATTCTCAGCATCGTCTCGAATGTACACTTTTTCGATGCCCGCATTGATGATCAGTCTTTTGCAGATCGAGCACGAATTGGCATTGGCGACAATTGTCCCATCCGCATAATTCACGCCGACCACATAAAGATCCGCACCGATCATATCCCGTCTCGAAGCCGAGATGATCGCATTCATCTCCGCATGCACCGAGCGACATTTTTCGTACATCTGCCCTCGAGGAACCGCCATTTTTTCACGAAAACAAAAATTCAAATCCGTGCAATTTTTGCGTCCACGAGGAGCTCCCGTGTAGCCCGTCGAAATAATCTCGTCGTTCTTCACGATGATACAGCCGTAATTTCTTCGTAAACAAGTACCACGCTCCGTAATCGTCTGCGCAATATCCAGATAATAATTGACCTTATCTCTTCGTTTCATAACCTCTTCCATTAACTCAGAATCGTTTCAATATCCCGTTCAAATTGTAGAATCGTATCTTCTTTTTTGTCTTCCCAATCGTTCATATCCTTGCACTCATGCGTGATACGCTTCACCAGATTGCGAATCAAACTGCAAATGGCATTAAAATTCTCTTCGTAAATGATACGAATGGACGCATCTGCCGCAAGTCCAGTCGCCACCGCATTGATGATCTCGTCCTTGATATAGTACGCATCCGAGCTGTCATATTTTTTGAACAACGCCTCATATAGATTTGCATCCGAATATCTTGCCTTGATGATATACAAGAAGCGACCGAAGTCGTCGATGTTGCTTCCCGGCTCAATTTCAAACAGAATTTTGAAGAAAATATTCCACTCAAAATCAATATTGATAATCTCCAGCAATCGATCGCCGAGAATTTCGCCAAAACGACTTTTCGGCTTGTATTCGCTCTCAAAATAGATCGGCGTTTCGAAATTGATGATTCGATCCGATAGGTAGCGGATTCGAGTGATCAGCTCGAGCATCGTCTGATTCGAGAGATTTTGGTACACAATTTCGTTCTTCACAAAAATATATTGGCTCAAAATATCGCAGGCTTTTTTGAAGTCAATCGTAAAGCCGATATTTTCTTTCATCTTGTTGATGAAGATGTCGTTGATCGCTTTTGCAAGAATCACCTTGGAAAAATGCTCGTTCACCATGCGATCTGGTTCTTCGCTGGCAATCGAGGACTGGTTGATCTGATTGTAAATCAGCGCAATCTGATGATCCATCGACTCCATATTACTGTGAATCGACGCCAGCATCTCTTTCATAAATCCATCGACAATCATGTAGCTGTTGTTCTTGTAGATGACCTCATGCTCGATGTCCGCCCAAAACGAGTGGACGAGCGATTTTATCTGCAGCTCAAAATTGATTTTTTCGCCATAGGAATAATAATGTCCGTCGATGCGAAAAATATTGAATCCATTTTTCTGCTTTTGCGGCTGCGGCGTGCCGAGATCAAGATAAATTGGCATATTCTCCAAAATCGGACTGTAATACCAGCCATCCACATCCTCTTTGCAAAAGAAATCTTTGAGCTTATCCAAAATTTGTTCTTCTTCATGAATGAAGCGACAAAAAATCATAATCCCGATTACATCTTGAAGATTGTCCATAATCTCCTGCGCCGACTCATGCTTTTGGTATAACTTGTTACGCAGAATTTTTTCTTTTAGACTTTTGGACGATTTGACACGGCTGCGAACATCGATAATCGACTGATCCAGCTCGATCATCAAGCCCTCAAAAAAGGATTTGAGCGTATCGCAAACATTGCTATAATGCGGTGTCATATCGTTGAGCAGCTCAATCGTTTCGTCGATTTTTTCAAAAAAAGCCAGCTTCACAGAACTACCTCCACTTTCTGAACATCACTTGCCATTCCCCCGACATAAATCTCTTCAATGCGGCTGCTAACTGCCGCCTCATTGATTACTTTGACATAAATTCTGGACGGCGCATTCATCTCGAGTCCTTGCTCAAACATCATCGATTGCACTTTTACTTTCTCATTGATGATTTTGTTCTTTACCAGAAAGCATCCGAGCGCACCCGAAGAAC
>JBHBDS010000161.1:0-9687 GCA_041784625.1 Filifactoraceae bacterium | reverse complement strand
ACCTCCGCCTCTACCATCTCACGAACTTTCATACGAAGCTCTTCGTGTTTTTCAGTTGTTTGAAAAAGCATATTCTCCTCCTTCAAAAAGAAATAACTTCCTTAGCATAAATAAAACTTATTACTGATAAGTATATCATTCCATAAATGCGCAGTCAACGCAAACAAGCTCCAATCACTGATAGAAGGCTACTCACAAAAATATTTTTGCTACAATTTTTTCTTCTGTTTCCAATTTTTTTGTTGCACAATTTTCTTCGTCCACCCTCTTTGCCTTGCGCAATCATTTCTTTGGTTGCTTAAAAAAAATTTTTTCGACAAAAGTTCATTGAAATTTTAATCAGAAATTTTGAAATAAAAATTTTTGAGATACGCCAACAAAAATTCTGCTTGCTTAACATCGAATTTACTTTGGCTGAAAAAGCAGCAAAAAATCACCCGATCTTTACTATATTACTACAATTACTTCTCCGCACTTACTTTTTTACATTGATTTCTCTCAAGCTACACTCTCGACTGAATCCCCAATACAAATGAAAATGGTTGAAAAAAACAGGGTGTCAAAAATTTTTTCAGCAGAGAAAAGCGACAAACCGATTACGACTTGCTCGTTTTGACAAATATATGGTCAAAAAAAGGAGCACCCTGCTCTCACAGTCTACTCCTCAAACAACCCCTTCCGTAACTCTTCCATACTCTTGTAGCCTTTTGCCGATGGGTCGTGCGCAATTTTGCGTCCCTCTTCAATCGCCTCAATGGTTTTTAGTTGTTCCAAAAGAAGAACAATGTTATCCTTTGAAAACAAAGTTGTCGCATTCTTCACTACTTGCAATTTTCTCAAGAATTTTTTCCAAAAAATAGTAAGTCTGTACGGAGTTAAAGCTAAGCTCGGTCTCTTTTGAAATCTTGTGACAAAGCGCTCGTAGTTTATCCTTATTCATAAACGACCTCCATAATGTCCCTTACTTTGTCTTGAATTTTCATTTTTTTTGCATATTCGCCAAGCAGCTTTAGATTTTTGCGACTATCTCTTGCGTACCGATTAATCGTTTTTGAAAAAAGTTCCGAATCAATGTCCTTTCGGTTCTTAATCATATCGCAAATTATTCGCTCGAGATTGTATGCAACAACATTGTTGCCATACATGGTTGGAATAGTGATCGCTCCAAGCTGATGAACATCCCGTTGCGCATAATGAACCCGAATTCCTGCATCAAACCGATGCGTGTTGTACCCTTTATAAACTGTAACCTCCATTTGTTGCGGAATAATGTCTGTGTATTCATGTAGATATAAAGCCGATACATACGAAAAAATTGCCGCCTGATATCTCTGCTGAAAATAATAATACTCATCATAATCTCCGTCCGCAGTACGATATATTCCGCGCTCTTCACGAACGAGTTCCCCGCTTTCAATCATCCTTGTAAGATAAATCGACGGTATTTTTTGCTCCTTTAGTTCTCTACTCGTCACAATTCCGCCAGACTCCTGGATCATTACTCTAATTTTTTCAGAATAATTTACCTCCACACCTCCTTGTTGCTTTTGTGCTTACATTATATCATTTTGTACGCACAAAAACAACAATTTCATTGTTCATTGCTCCTTCTGATAAAGGCGAACCTAAAATTACAATAGCAAATTGATAAGCTGACAAAAAAAGAGAACCAGTTTGCGCTGATTCTCTCTTTTGTTGAAATAAATATTATTTTGAAGAATTTTTTCTAGTGAATCCAAGTCCAATTGCGAGTGCTGCAACTGCAAGTGCGAGGAACTCTGTACCAATCGCTTGGTATCCAGCTCCTGTTCTTGGCACATCGGATGATGCAATTTTTGTTACGCCATTTTTGTTTGCGCTTGCAACTTTTGCTCCTTTTTGTGCAGAGCCACTGAGTATTGCATCGCTTGCTGCTCCTAGTGGCACATCAAGATCTGTAATCTCTTCTGCCGCTGCTAGTGGCACATCCAAATCGAGGATTGCTTCAGCTTCTGGTCTCACCGCTGCGCCGATTCGAGTTTGTATCGGAGCCGTCGTGCTTGACGAGCCGCCGTTATCTGCTGGCGGTTGTGGTTGAGGCTGAGGTTGCGGCTCAGGTTGTGGCTGTGGCTCTTGTGGTTTTTCTGGCTCTTGTGGCTCTACAGGCGTTGGTGCTGGTTTCTCTTCCGATTTCACTTCAACATATTCTACGGCATACGCATAATACATTTGTCGATAATGTGCGTTATCAAAATTGGTATTAAAAGCATCCCTCCTAGTAACTTCCCCATCTGTATAACTTATTACCGCTTCATAAGGAATCAGCTGTACGTCATCACTAAAAATCTTCGCGCCATTTCCAATATCTTTTTTATCATTATGATGCGTCGTTTCATACGATAGATAATACGATTTTGTTCCAACATTTTCAATAGCCAGCGTAAAAGTTTTGCCATCTGCCGAAAATTCCAGCTGATACTCGGATGGATCAAGTGCTCTTCGATTTTGTTGTGCAATGTTGTTTCCAGAATCCAGCGACGCATGACCATAGTCCCCTTCATACAACTTGAAACTATCCTTGATAAACTCAATTGGCTGTGTCATCTTATCATTGATCGTGTCAACGATAACAACTGTTCCAAGATCTTGTTTGATACGATTGATACGAATGTTGAACAAAAACTTCTTCTCTTTTTTGCTTGAATAACCGCCCTTATACAAAAGCTCTTTTGTTATTTCTACTGTCTTTACTCCTTCAACAGGTAAAACTTTGATCGAAGGGGAAGTGGATTCGGTTTCTGATGTGCCAATGGTAAAGCTACGATCCCCAAAAATTACTCCCGTATTTTGATCTTTATAAATTCTTCCTTCAAACTGAATGCTACCAGTAATTTTTTCACGTCCAACCACATCTTCTGTAAAAGTTAGTGTGGCACGATTACTCGCTTTATCCATTGTGAAAGTTGCGATATTCTGAGAAGTTCCAGTTGAATCAGGAATCGCTTTGCTCTCATCACCAAGTAACGGCACGAGGTCTTTTGGAAAATCAAGCTGAATATAGTCTCCAGGTTTCACCTCTTTCCCCGTTAGGTCAAACTCTACTCTCAAATATACTTGTGCGTCATGTCCTTGTGAACGAACCGATTCGATATCTCTTCCCTCTCTATGAATAAATTTGATCATCGACACGCCGCCGCTTAGTCTTTTTCCTGCAGCGTCTGCATCAAGTGCCTGTGCAAGCAGTGCAGGATCAAGTTCTTGCGCTTGTTCTCCTTGCGTTTTTTCTTCGCCTGGGACAGTAGATTCTTCCTCGGCGTTTTTTTGCGCATCCGATTTTGCTGCGTCAGCTTGAGTTTCTTCCTCTTTATTCACTTCAGAAGAATCTGGCGCTGTTGCTTCTGCTGATTCAGAATTTTGCGTTGCTTCTTCCCCTGTTTGTGTAGTTTGTGTTGCAGGCGTTTCTACTGTTGCCTCTATCGGTGGAGCAGCCAGAATCGCATCATCTGCAAAAGCCACATTGCCTACTGCAAGCAAAAAACGCTAATCCAAAACTCATTAACTTTTTCTTCATACAATGAAATCCTCTCTTTTCCTTTTTGTCATTTCACGCTGTCGTGTTTTATAATTATTCTGTAATAGAAATACCCAGAAATATTTATACTAAAGCATTATAACAAAAATTTTTTTCAAACGAAAGAATTTTTTTAAATGACCAAGTAGTGTTTTCCTCTTCTATTTTGATACATTTTGTAAAACGATCGGTGAAACATTATGTTTTTCGATATTAAAAAGAGAAGCCACAGCGGACTTCTCTTAATGGGAACTTTTTTGTCCTTTTAATCGAAACTTTTGGTCTGTCACAAAAAATGTTTATATCAAAAAAGAGAGCCTGTGCCCTCTTTTTTGATCGGATAATATTCATAAATTGTTCAGATCGTAGTCCGTAATGTCATTTTCTCTCATTACTGCATGCCCTCTGCAAAGTTGGCATCAAATCTCTCGTACCAATTTTCTATTTTGCAGCAGCGTTCTTCTGGCAAATTTGCATTTTGGAGGACCAATCTGCTTTTTACATTCGCCTTTAGTCTTTTTAATGCTCTTCATGGTTGCGATGAATATGCATAATGTGCTCATTGTCTTTGAGGATTCCCTCGTATAGCTGGTTCATCACAAAATTATCTTTGGAGCGTTTGATTTGCAAACTGCTATCGATGCGGTACAGTCCTTTTGCTCGCTGTTGTCTCGTCTCTTTTGCTGGGATTCGATTCGCTGGTTGCCCGCCGCCCGATACACAGCCACCTCGGCAGGTCATCACTTCCACGATATCATAATATCTCTCGCCTGCCTTGATGTCTTTGAGCAATTGATCTGCGTTTTTGAGTCCGTGCACGACAGCGAGCTTGATTTGTCTGCCATCTTGCATATCGATGACGGCCTCTTTGACTTCTTCCAGGCCTCGAACGTCCGCATACAGTTCGCCAAGTGTGAGTTTGTCGAGCACATCGCCGACCACATCACGCAGCACCGCTTCCATCACGCCGCCTGTATTACCAAAAATCACCCCTGCTCCCGATGCCACGCCAAATGGCATATCAAACGAGTGCTCTGGTAACTCTCGGAAGTTGATGCCAAGTTCTTTGATCATCATCGCAAGCTCCTGCGTGGTGATAACCATGTCCACATCGGGCACGCCATCTTTTTTGAAATCTTCTCTCGTGCATTCTTCTTTTTTCGCAGTGCATGGCATCACGGAAACGAGCACGACTTCTCGATCATCCTCAGGATTTGCTTTCATATACTCTTTATACACCGAGCCAAAAATCTGCTGAGGCGATCTTGCCGACGATAGATTTCCAATAAATTCTGGATATTTGTTCTCCACAAATTTTACCCATGCTGGACAGCAGGAAGTAAACAGCGGAAGCCCCTTGTTCTCCGTAAATTTTTGCAAAAACTCAGTTCCCTCTTCACGCACGGTGAGATCCGCTGCCAGTGCCGTATCAAACACTTGCTCAAAGCCAAGCATATGAAGCGCCGTCACCATTTTGCCGACGGAAACCTTGCCTGCATCATAGCCAAATTCTTCGCCCAACGCCACACGAACCGCTGGCGCAACTTGGCAGACGACTTTTTTGTTCTTATCGTAGAGCGCATCCCACACACGGTCAATGTCGTTCTTGATACTGATCGCTCCCGTTGGACACACGATTCGGCATTGTCCGCAGTTGACGCAGTTGGACTCGAGCAATGTTTTGCCAAAAGCTGGTGCAATCTCCACATCCGAGCCACGGTGCGTAAATCCAATCGCTCCTACGCCCTGCACATCCTCACAAACGAGCACGCAATCGCCACATTTGATGCATTTATTTGGATTTCGAACGATGGAATACGAGCTATAGTCAATTGGTTTTTCTTCAAAATCGTTGGCAAAACGAATGTCGTTAATACCGTAGCGGTGCGCAAGCGATTGCAGCTGACAATTTCCAGTGATTTCGCATTTTGTGCACTCACGGTCATGGTTGGAAAGAAGAAGTTCCAAAATCATTTTGCGATATTTTTTGAGCCTTGGCGTGTGCGTCATGATTTTCATTCCCTCACGAGGTCGCTCCGAGCACGACGCAAAAATGTTGCCTCGATCATCTTCGACCGAACACATTCTGCACGCACCGTGAATGCTCAGCTCCGAGTGGTAGCACAGCGTTGGCAATTCGATACCTGCGCCTCGAATCACTTTGAGCACATTGCTCTCGTCGGTAAATTCGACTTTTTGGTTATTTATCGTTATGTATTTTTTTTCGCTCATCTTACGCCTCCTTGATTGCCCCAAATGGACAAGCCTCTATACAAGCCCCACAACGAATGCAAGTGAGCTGATCGAGCTTGTGCACCTCTTTCACCTGACCCGAGATTGCTGATACAGGACAAACTCGTGCGCATTTTGTGCAGCCCTTGCATCCATCCGTAATGACAAGTCTCATCATGCCCTTGCACGTTTTTGTTTCGCAAACTTTGTCCACGACATGTGCTTCGTATTCACTTCGGAAAAACTTTAGCGTACTTAGTACAGGATTTGCTGCGGTTTTTCCCAATCCGCAAAGCGCAGTATTTTTTACCGTGTCCGAAATATCTTCCAGCAGCGCAAGATCCTCTAGGGTTCCGTTGCCTGCCACAATTTTTTCGAGGATCTCGAGCATTCTTCTTGTGCCTTCACGACATGGCACGCATTTGCCACAAGATTCTTTTTGCGTAAAACTCATAAAAAATCTTGCAACCTCAACCATACATGTATCCTCGTCCATAACAACGAGCCCGCCCGAACCAATCATCGCACCGACCTTGCTCAGCGAATCAAAATCCAGCGGCAAGTCCATATGTTCGTCAATATTACACAAACAACCGCCTGATGGTCCACCGATTTGCACCGCTTTGAGTTTTTTGCCATCACGGATTCCGCCGCCGATGTCAAAAACAATTTCTCTCAGCGTACTGCCCATCGGTACTTCGATCAGACCAGTGTTCACGACATTTCCAGTCAGCGCAAAAGCTTTTGTTCCCGACGAGGTTGGCACGCCCACCTTGCAAAACTCCTCTGCTCCCTGCGCAATCACCAGCGGCACATTGGCAAATGTTTCGACATTGTTCAGCACTGTCGGTTTGCCAAAAAGCCCCTGCTCCACCGTACGAGGCGGTTTGACGCGAGGCATTCCACGTTCGCCCTCGATCGAAGCCGTTAGCGCCGAGCCTTCACCACAAACAAACGCTCCCGCACCTTGGTTTATTTTAAGATCAAAAGAAAATTCCGTGCCCAAAATATTTTGTCCAAGCAAGCCAAATTCTTCTGCCTGTTCAATCGCCTTATGGAGTCTCTCAACCGCCATCGGATACTCCGCACGCACATAGATATATCCATGCGATGCGCCCGTTGCATGCGCAGCAATCAGCATTCCCTCAATTACTTTATGTGGGTCGCCCTCCATAATCGAGCGATCCATAAATGCGCCCGGGTCTCCCTCATCGCCGTTGCACACGACATATTTTGGCGTTGCCTCTTGGCTGAGCACCTGTTTCCATTTTTTGCCCGTCACAAAACCGCCACCGCCACGGCCACGAAGTCCCGACTCCAGCATCGCATTGCATACGTCGATCGGCTTCATCTCTAGCGCATTGGCAAATGCGAGATAGCCGTCTTTTGCAATATATTCCTCGATGCTCTCTGCGTCGATGTGACCGCAGTGCTCAAGCACCACTCGTTTTTGGCGAGCGTAGAATGGAATTTCTTCTTGAATATGATAAACCTTTCCATCTTTCTCAAACATTAGGCGCTCAATCGCCTCATCGCCCACGATGGATTTTTCGATGATCTCCTCACAGTCCTCCTTTTGCACCTTGAGATACAAAAATCCCGACGGCTCGATTCGAACCAGTGGTCCTGCCTCACAAAATCCATGGCATCCGCTTTTTTTCACGCCAACGCCTTCATCTTCTTTATGTAAATCAATTTCAACCAGCAGATTTTTTTCTGCAACCAGTCTTTTCAGCTCGTCATACACATGCAATGAGCCTCCTGCAATGCAGCCCGTCCCTGCGCACACGAGAATTCTTTTTTTCTGATTGTCTAGCGAACGGTGGTATGCTTTCGCCAGCTCGATCAAATGTTCTCTGTTGTTAACTCGCATTGGCATCCTCCTCCCGAATCTTGTGAATCAGTTCTACCGCCGTCTTTGGCTCCATCTTAGGATACACATGATCGTTCACCGTAATAACTGGCGCAAGACCACACGCCCCCAGACAGCTCACCGTCTCGAGCGTGAACATCATATCATCTGAAGTTTTTTTGCTCGCTGACAGACCAAGCTCCTTGCAAATCGCATCGTAAATCGGAATGGACTTGCGCACATGACAAGCCGTGCCATCGCAAATTTTGATGACATACTTCCCCTTTGCCTCCAGCGAAAAGTTTTCGTAAAAAGTTGCCACACCATAAATTTTTGCCTCGCTGATATCAAGCCGCTTGCTTACAGCCTCCAGCGCCTCCTTTGGCAAATAGCGATACTCTTTTTGAATCGCCTGCATAATGTTGATGAGTTGATCCTTGCTCTCACCGTACTCTGCAAGAATCTTGTCAATCAACGGATTCACATCCATCATCCTAGTACCTCCTACATTTTCATTAATACCTACCAGAGCTTTGTAGACTGCTCGATTTTCCGAAAAAATATTTCAACCATTCCCAATAAGCATCAACCACCCGAGAAGAAATCCGATATTCATCAAAAAATTTCGCACAGAAAATTTGCGGCATCTTCTACAAAAAACTCCTTTGTTAACATTTTACAAAACTTTTTGTGAAATGACTATATTTTTTTGAAAATTTGTTGATCTCCACAAAAAAAAGCCAAGCCTACCAAAAAATAAAAGTAAGTTTGCCTTTTCCTTTGCCAATGAATTCTTGATATGTTTGCCAATTACTTCTTTCTTTCAAAAAGACTACAGGCTGTAGCCTTTTTGATGATCAATGATTAAATATAGAATTACAGGCTGTAACCCAATTGTTCTGGCGTTCCCGAGAGGAATCGAACCTCCGACCTACCGCTTAGGAGTAGACCCGATACGACATCGGGAAGTGGCATCTAATGCTTAAAAATGCTTGGAAATACAAGGTTTTTCAGCATTTCAAATCGCATCTGATACTACGCTGTGATAGCTAATTCAGAGGGATTTTACACCGTCCGATTGGCTCGAAATTAGCAAGGCTTTCGATTTTTGGTGGACGTTGCAAGTGCAAGTAAATGTCACTATGTAACTTCTCGTGATGCGGAATGACAGGAAATACAGTTCATTCTCATGTGGAGCCGCTGGTGTCACACGACACCAATTTAAGTCTGTTTAATATATCATTTCAAACCGAATTTTTCAACCAGAATTATCAGAAATTCCATAGAATTTTTCGGGACGAATGATTGTATGTAACCTGTCCTGCCGAAGCAGGTACAGTATTTATCGAAGCATAGTTTCTCGATCTTCAGCTCCCAGCATATATGCGCCCTTCGCAAATTCATCCCTTGCCAGAAGCTCTGTTACATATACCCTGTCGAACAACAACCAGAGTTCTTTTTCTTCTGGTGTAAGTTTGCGGTTTCCGCTAAATAAATGCGATAACCCCAATCCCTCAAGCAGAGCCTGCTTTGCAGCTTTGTAATCATCGGCTCTATCGGAATAATCCTCATTCCTCTGGCTTGATAATTCCTCAATATCATCAGCTCGCATTTTATCATAATACTCGTCCATAAATGCTCTATCCATTTTGCACCCCCAAAAACAAAAATAAGGGCAGACCCCTTTACAAGCTATGAAAGCTATGTAAAAGGATCTGCCATTTTAATTCTATAATGTCTTTGCCAGCGACTTCAAGAGTGCTGCCATTTCAGGGTTTTGCAGAAGTTTCAGAAGAAGCTCTTTATCATCGGTGGAGCTTTCCTGTGTGACCGGCTGTACCGGTTCCGGTGTTGCCTGTCTGCCAGAGTAAAAAGCAGCTTCCAGTCTTTCAGCGTTCAGCCTGCGGTCATCGTCGATGATATGGGAGTAAACATCCGCTACCATCTTGACCTGTGCGTGACCGGAATCACCCTGAACGGATTTCATATCGCCACCGTTCAGCTTCAGCTTGTAAGTGATACTGGAATGTCGGAGACTATGGAAAACCACTTT
>JBHBDS010000160.1:0-5455 GCA_041784625.1 Filifactoraceae bacterium | reverse complement strand
TCCTCGGTTTTTTCCTCGTAAGTTATTAGCACGTGATGCGCATGATTTCCTGTTGTCATTTGAATTTGAATCACTTCAATATCTTGCTCTAAAAATTCGTTAATGTCTTTTTCTAATTTCCACGTTGTATCATGGGAAAAGAATTTTACTTTCATATTTTCCTCACTCTCTTTTTATCAGTTTCAAATAAACATACGCCCCGTCGCAATAGTCGCTATAGAGCACCTTGGAGGATAAGAAACTTGCTCCATCGTATTCTCGCACGGCGTATTCCATCAAGTCGTTTTCGTTTTGGGCGATTTTGGCGATACGCCCTTTTTTGACGGCATTGTCTGCTACCGTGATTTTTGGTTTTTTGAGGTTCTGGCTCGCTCCATAGGATTTTTTGTTTTTTTCTTCTTTGATCTCTTTGCATAGGTAATTGGCTAGCCCCTCGAGGCTGCCATTTTCTTCGGTGATTCTTCTTGCTTGGGGGTATTTCCCGAATTTCCATTTGCTTTCGGCTACATCTCGATCGCTAAAATTGCAGAGTAGATGATGGTGGTATCTTCCCTTGCTCGATTTTTCGGTCACGTAAATGTATTTTAGTGTCTCACCTTTTTTCTTGGCTGCTCGCTGGAGACATTTTATATAGTTGGTGATATTTTTATATGCTCTTTCTTCGTCGATGGGTTCTTTTCCTGCTGCATATCCTAGCGTTATCCACAAATCCCCTGCCTTAAAATTGCAGTGGACTAATCGGATGACGTTTTTTCTTCGGTTTTTTTCGTTTTGTCGAATTTGTTTCTCGGAAGAAAGTCGTTCTTTTTTTCCTCGATTTAGATTCTTGGTATCCCAGATTGGGAATATCTCGATCTCGATGAGTTTTCCCGATCGGATGGTTTTGCGTCGATATTTTCGAAAGGCCTTGGAGTTTAATTTTTGTTCGATTTCTTCCTTGGCAAATTCGCTTTGTTTTTTTCGATACGCAAAATCATAAAAAAGTTGTCCGTAAATATTTTTGTTTTTTCTTCTGCTCATGCGTTGTTTTTGTAAAAATGGTTGAGATGTTAATACCTATACTAAATCCGTCAAAGGGTGCTC
This sequence comes from Filifactoraceae bacterium, assembly GCA_041784625.1. Taxonomy (GTDB): domain Bacteria; phylum Bacillota; class Clostridia; order Peptostreptococcales; family Filifactoraceae; genus JAUNKE01. The sequence continues at coordinate 4,372 of JBHBDS010000160.1, read as the reverse complement.
GACCCTTTGAAAATTCAGCCCATCCAGTATGTTTTTATCTGCCTATTCTCTTGCAAAAACTCGCACTTTGTGGTATACTATTTTTACAATCGAATATGCGAATGCTGTAAGAAAACGAGGCTGATGGGTAAATCACTCGTTTTCTTTTTTTATTTCATTCATTGCTTCTCTTTTTTGTCTTTCGATTTCTCGTATCTTTTCTAAGAATTGACAGAGAATCATGTCGTCGTGGTTGTGGATCATCCGAATATGGTATTGGCTCATATCCTTGATGATGATTGATTGGAATTTTTCGTCGCTGTCTCTTAGTTCCCTGGCCTCTTCTTTGGTGAGGGCGTTGCGTAGTCGAAAATGATAGACGAGCTCTTTTCTCCCATCGATTACTTTTGGGGTAAATTCTTTGCTCTGCTCTCTTCCGTGGCTGCAGCGTGGTTGAGCTAACGTTGTATCATAATATTTACAATGTCCGCAGTGTTTCATACAGACGAGATGCTCGAAAAGAGAACAGTATATGCTTGCACTGGATTCTCCCTTGCTCTCCCATGGCAGTTTGCCGCAGATGGGGCATAGATGTTGTTCTAGTTCCTGCTTTTTCTTGGATTCTTTCTCTGTCTCTTCTTTTGGTTCTTCCGCTTGTTCTAATTGTTCTTCGGTTGGATTTTCTTCGGGCGGTGTGAGCGCTTGATTTTCTTCTATGTGTTTTTGTGCCATATATTGTCCGTAGCTGAGTCCATTTTTTCTCGCTTCGGCATTGATTTCGCTTATTTTCATGTTTTCTCCTAGTAGACGAAGAAGTAGCCTCTTTGGATGTCTGCTTCGTCTTTTTCGATTTCGATAATTTTGTATCGCCGTGTTTTCATCTTGAGCATCACACGGAAGTATTTTTGCTGAAAGTTCACTTTGCAGCGAAAAACGACTTCCGTTTCCTCCTCGTCTTGGATGATCGATTCGACTTCGATGCTCGTGACCTCGTTCATCTCTTCTTGCATTAAGATTCTAACGACCACGCCTTTGAAACGATGGATTGCGTTTTGCTCCTTGGCTTTTTTGAGATTTTCTTTTCGCTGCTGATACTGCTTGTACTGATAGGCGCTCATGTCGCTCACCTCCTCGGATGCATCCAGCGCACTGAGGGCAAATGTATGCGGCGCCGCTTTGCTTGCTGGATATGTTCCATGTGCGTCGGCAGTAGATGCATGTTGCTTTTTTCATTCTTGCTCCTTGATTTTGCATTCATAAAATCTCACGGCGCATTCGTGGAGTCGTAGCACACTGGGCGTCGTGATGATTTGTCCTGCGACTTTGCGCAATCTTATGATTTCTTGTGCTACGTTGTGGCTCTTCTCCCAAATTTGGTTGTCGATGCGACGCCTTAGTTTCTTCTCCACGATGCGGCGAATTTTCTTTGCGTTTTTAATGTGATTTTCATTGATCATGCTTAGCCTCTTGGGTTTTTATTAGATATTTCTCCGTTTTCGCAACATTGGCTTCGTCAAGGGGAGCTAAGAAGAATAGAACCTCAATTTGTCTACTTGATCTTCGATTTTCGAGGTATAGAGTCGACTGCACCAATCGAAGGTCTTTGTTGAGGTATAGTTCGTTTCCTCCAGTAAGTCCAATTGCCGACACCCATGCGTGATAATACTCTCCCTCGCAAATGAGGATTTCTGTGTTCAAATTCTTGTTTACCAGCCCCGTGTGTGTCAGTTCCAGCGGAAATTCTTGGTTAAACATCCTTTGTATATGAATCGTTTTTGCGAGTACCGAATCAAAATCTTTGTCATATCCGGGATCTTCAATTGTCCTTGAAAGTGGCTGCCCTGGCGTCGCTAGTCTCCCAAACGCTTCCACCAGTGCCGAAAGTTCTTTTTTCTCAAGTTCTTCCGTTCGAATAAAGATGTTGTCTGTTGCTAGGTAGTGAATAAACTTCTTCTCTCCGTCGGCTCTTTCGAAGTTTCGAACAAACCAAACAAGCGTTTTGGATTTGCTTTTTGGTGCAATCAAATTGACGATTTCTTTCATTTTCTTTCCTCCTATATCGCTTTGCTCTCAATCTGTTGCTTGATTCGCTTAATTTGCTCTTTGATCTCGTCTTTCTCGGCAAATGCTTCTTTTATCTGCTGAGTCACCTCGATTTTTTCGCTTTCATATTGTCTAATTTTTTGTTGCTGATCGTCGATGATCTCTTGCTTCCAATCGATCATTCTTTTGTAATTCTCTATTTGTTGCTTTTGTGCCTTGTTTTTCGTTTTGAGCCTTTTTGTTTCTTGGTAGTGATCTCTCTTTTCCTCGGCGATGAGAAAGACGATCCACATAATCCATAGCAACGTGAGCGCATAGAATAGTCCCTCGCCGCCGATTGCCCAATATCCTCGAGTGATTTTGTGTTGATACGCAATAACAATGCTCAATACAATGGGAAAGAGAACCGCAATTTCGCAGTTGATCGTGCTGCGGTGCTCTTTCGCCCACTGTTTGACTTTGCTTTCTTCTTTAGGCTTGTGCGTTTGTGTCATATATACTTGCTCCTTTGATTATTTTTTCGATGGTTTTGATCTGATTCTCCAGCATTGCATTTTTCTCCCTCAGCTCCCGATTCTCCCTCTCCGCTTTCTTGAGCAAAAACGGATTGAATGCGTCCATGTCCATATCCGCCAAAACGGCAATCTGCTTGGCAGAATATCTCGGATGACCAGGTAATTTCGGTAGTCTCTTAATCGCCCCTTTTTCCTCCCATTCATCGACGGTTTGCAATGACACTTGGAATATATCGGCGATGTCTTTTTTGGTGAGTACTTTATCCATAACAACCTCCTTTTTCCATCATTTCTACTGCACCTCTCTCTTTTCTCTTATCAGTCGTCTTGTCAGCCCTAGTTTTCTCGTCAGTATCTTCTTCCTATCGCTCCACTCCTTGATCAGAGATTCCTTTGACGGTTTCCTCACCGTATCGTCATAATTGTCATCATCTTTCATGATCAAATCGATGTTTTCTAAGCCCCAGTCCAATGATTTGATCTGCTCCAAGATGAGCTTTTCATTTCGGATTGCTGTTTCTAGTTTCATTGCCTGCTCCTTTCTCTAGGCTTTCTTGCTCACTCCTGCTTTCTTTGATATACTAAATCCAAAAAACTGGAGGTACTTATGACTGTAACCGTTTCAAAAATCTTCTTTTCTTGGATATCCCCGAATCTGTCCAATATTGTGGCTCTCGCTTCACTGGCAATCTCTTTTCACGTGTACCGAAAAAACAAAATCTTCTCAAGCTCTGTTCATACCAGCAACCTTAATAACCTTGTCTCAAACTCCTACAGCCAGTACCAAGAAAAACGCCAAGCAATCACTGTGCTGAATCCTAGTTATATCTCGGACTCGATGGAGGAAGATGCCGTAAGAGCATTTGAAGAATCCAAAACTAGCTATTTATCCATATTAGACGAATGTTGTGCCGCATATTTCAATAAGCATATTGATCGCAAATACTTTGATATTGCTCATTCGTCCGAAGTGAAAAGTATTTTTTCTTCGCCAGATTTTCAAGCTGCCCTGTCGGATACTGAAAAATTCCCATTCCTAAGAAAATTCCACTCTCAGCTTGGTTAACGATTTTTCTTCCGACGAAACCATTTAATATTCTTTTCTAGGAATTCTTTTCTTAGGCGTTCTTGTTCTTGCAAACTCTTTCCTTGGCACTTTAGGAGATACTCAAAGTGTCTCGCCCGCCTTTTGTCCATCCGTATATCACAGATGATGTTATAGCTAATATATGATATTGCTATCAGTAAACTCGATGTCCAAAAATAATCCGCTGTTGTCATACTCACTCCTTTCTCTATACGTTTGTTTCTTGCTCCCTCCTGCTCCACTTGGTATAATCAAGCAGAAAGGAGGTGATATTATGAAAGCCACAATTACTTTTTCAAACGGTTCTACGCTCGTGCTTAAAGAAGATGACTTTATCGTTCCTGTTTGCCCTTTTAAGGACGACGATGGCATGTTTGCTTCTCAAAAACCGCCCCATCATCTTTACCGCCATGTGCATGACAATCTTATTCCAGGCATTATGGATGGTTTGTTCAATTCCAACTTCTTTATGCTCAGCTCGGATCATTTGAAGGTCTATAACGTTCAGCAAATTGTATCAATCGTTTCGGAGTAGATTGCTATTGATTCTTTGCTGTATCTTGTGCTTGGCTGCGACGCAAATTGCTACTAACTCTTTTCTGTCCTGCCAAGCATAATTTTTTATCGCCTCATCGATTTTGCGAATTGCTTCCGCTCCTGTTTTTGAATTTCTTAGTATTTCTGTTGTGATTTGCTCAATAAGTGCGTCGATAGTTTCTTTCAGCTCTTTATTCTCCATCCTCTCCCT
>JBHBDS010000159.1:0-5064 GCA_041784625.1 Filifactoraceae bacterium | reverse complement strand
TGTTGATGTGCTCCTCCAAGGAATTCAACTGCGTAACAAAATTCGGCAGCGTCATTCCTCGTGGGAGCGGCAAATTCCCATCAGAATTGAGCACCAACATCAGCGGAAATCTCTGCAGATACTCTGCCAAAAAATCTCGTTCTTCCTCTGGGCAGACGTAACCTGCCGATGCGATCGACAGTGGTATACCGACAATGGTAATTTTTTTTGTAATCGTCAAACCAACAAAAGTCAGTAGATTCAACTTGAGCCTGTAAGAGATAAGCAAAATTCTACGCTCACGATGCAGATGGTAGCGCTGCTTACAGGGATTTACTTCCTCCAAAAATTGCAAGAATGCTTTTTGCTGAAAAGAATTCTCCGCCAAATCATCCCATAGCGGTGGCAAATCGCTTGCGTGCTCAAAAATTTCAAATTCATTCATTTATTATCCTTTGTGTTGTAAACATAAATTCGAATCATCAAAGCTGCTATTTTCCAATTGGATCATACTTTCAGTGACAATCCTTTGATGCGCATCGACTTTATCGAATAAACTTTCGAAAGTTATCCTTCCTCCACATTGATTTCAAAAACCTTGTACTGCTTGCTCTCCTGTTCCGTGTACTTTTGCGTAATGCGCATCGAATCTTGATTGCTGGTCATGATCCAGCCCGATTCGAGAAATTGGTATTGTTTTTTGTTCAGCTCGAAAAGATACTTAAGCAGCGCAAAAATTGCACCTTTTTTCTGATACTCTGGTACGACACCAATCTCCGTCAGCTTGATCGTGTCAATTTTTTTGCGAAACAATTTGTATCGGATGAGCGAACTCAGCCCGAGCTCCTCACCAGCTCCGAGCAGCTCATTAAAATCAGGGTACCAGAGCACAAAAGCAACTGGCTTTCCATCTTTGTAGGCGAACAAAAGATTCTCTGGTTTCAAAAATGGTTTGAAATCCAAAAACAGCTCCAAGTTTTCGTCCTGGCGTGCCTCGTAACAATAGTCATGGTGTTCAAAGGCTCGATTCGTAATTTCGGTGTATGCCTCGACACTTTCTGCGATGTTATTGAAATTCATCGGGCGAATCTCAAAGCTCGATAATCTTTTCAACAATCTCGGCGGAAGCGAGTTCATTTGGATACGATCGATGGAGGTGCAATAACTAGTCAGTGCCTTCACCCTTGTTGCGTGCGGCTCGATAAAATCGATATAATATGGCGGATTGTATGCGCCGCCGATTCGAAGCGTCTTGTCATAATCGCTTGCCAAGAGCCCAAGTCCATACAGCACGTTGAGATTCAGTCCAACAAGAATTTTTTTCAGCCCTCGTTTTTTTGCCTCCTCTTTTGCAAACGAAAGAAGCGCATCAAAAATCTGCGGATCTTCCTTCATCTCCAAAAAAGCAATCTGAAAGAGATCATTCATTCGGTCGATCACTGCCAAGAAAGCCGTGCCTACGATCTTATGATTTTTTTCAACCACGACAGGAAAAATCTCCGAGCTCTTTTGGATCGCCATTTTATTTTTGAGCAGCGCTCGCACAGTTCTCGTCTGGTTGTCCCGATAATTCGGGTTGCCTGCATAAATTTCTTTTCTCAGGCGTAATATGTTATTGTGATCCGCTTCATCAGCGAATCGCACAGAATATTTGTTCATCACCATTCCTCTTTGTTTTTATGTATTATTATTTGCATTTTCGTCCGAATCCTTGTTTGCTGTCATTTGTATTGTATCTTCTTTCATTTTGCATCTTATCTGCTTTTGTCTACGCTACTTCCTTGCACATTTGCTGCTCAAACTTTTGACTCTTGAAAAATTGTTGTTTCGATTATTCTTCTATATTTTACTGTCCGTTTCCTTCTTACATAATAACACGAACCATCGGATGTTCATAAATTTTTTAGAATTTTTTTCGAAAAAACTCTAGACAAAATATTTTTCTAAGTGTATTATTGTTGTAGTACAATACAGGAGAGGAAAAAATATGTCGGATCAAACAAAAAATATTGTAGAAAATAGCTCCGAAAATTCGGCGCAAAGCGTGCCCGAAAAAAATGGAGCGAGCAAAAAGGATAAAATAAAATTGTCAAAAAAGAAAAAGCTGATGATTCTCGTCGGCGCAATTGTGGCAGTAAGTGCTGTTGCGATTTATCTCGGCGCAAAAGGCAGTAGCGGCGCACCACTTCTTCAGACGGCGACGATCGCAAGAGAAGATATTGCGCAGAGTATCTCGGCGACGGGAACGGTCACTGGCTCAGACTCAGCGGAAGTCGGCTCGAATCTCAATTTTGAGTTCATCCAGATCAATGTCAAAGAGGGCGACATCGTCAAAAAGGGCGACATCCTTGGCGTGCTCGACAGCAAATCGCTGAAAGATGATTATGACATCGCCGTGAAAGAACTGCAGATTTCGCAAGCACAGCTCAACGAGCAGCGAAACTCGGCGGCACTTGCGCTTCGTGAGCGTCAGATGGATTACGACGAGGCCAAAAGACAAAATGATATTGCAAAAAAATTATTTGAAGACGGCGGAATCTCAAACGATGAGCTGGTACAATCCAACAATATGCTCGAGAAAGCAACACTTGCACTCGAATCAGCAAAAAATGCGGTAAACCAAGCTTCGTCCAGCGGATCCGCAGCGATCGGCATCGGCATCAAGGAGGATATTATTTCCACCAAAAAAGATAATCTCGACAAGGCGAACATCACTTCGCCAATCGATGGTACCGTTACTCGTGTCAATGCAAAACTCGGCCGAATCCCAACGGCACAAGATATGGCCCGTGCCATGTTTATCGTAGAAAATCTCGAGGATCTTCAGATCAAAGTTTCCATCAGTGAATATGACATTTCTCGTGTAAAGGTTGGACAAAAAGTAAAAATTACCTCCGACGTGCTCCGCGGCGATTCCATCGACGGCGTTGTTTCTCGAATTGCTCCGACGGGCGAAGTGGTACAGGGCGCCGCCTCTCGGGAAATGCGAATTCCTGTTGAAATAAAAATCACGAACAAGGGCAATATCATCGCCGGAGTGAACGCAAAAACGGAAATTCTGATTGAAGAAAAAAACAACGCCCTTGTAGTTCCGCTCGAAAGTATTTTGGTAGAGGGTGAAGAAAAATTTGTCCTTGTAGGCAATGACAATGTCATAAAAAAAGTGAAAGTCACAACGGGCATTGAAGGCATCACAAAAACGGAAGTTATTTCCGATGAGCTCAAGGACGGCGATATCATCATCACCAATCCGAGCCTTGACTATGCGGATGGCTCGTCCTATCGAACACAGGAGTAATTATGAGTACAAGACTGATTGAAATACAAGACCTCAGCAAAATTTATATCATGGGCTCCAACGAATTACACGCACTCAAAAAAATCAATTTGACAATCGAGCATGGAGAATTTGTCGCAATTATGGGAACCTCAGGCTCCGGCAAATCCACTCTGATGAATATTTTGGGCTGCCTCGACCGACCCACTCTGGGGAAATATTATCTCGAGGGCGTCGATGTCAACGATAAGAGCGAGGACGAGCTGTCCGATATCCGAAACCGGAAAATCGGCTTCGTGTTCCAGTCCTTCAATCTTATTCCGAGAACCTCCGCACTCAAAAATGTTGAGCTTCCGATGATTTATGCAAAAATTGCACCCGAAAAGCGTGAAGAGCGTGCAAAAATGCTGCTCGAACGTGTCGGACTGGGAGAAAGACTCGGCCATGTGCCCAATGAGCTTTCCGGCGGACAACGACAGCGCGTTGCCATAGCAAGAGCACTTGCCAACGAGCCGCCGATTATTCTCGCCGATGAGCCGACAGGAAACCTCGACACCAAAAGCTCGATTGAAATTATGGAAATGTTTACTGCGCTTCACAACGAAGGCAAGACCGTCATCATCGTAACGCATGAACGGGAAATTGCGGAATATACCAAGCGAATTGTCACCTTCCGTGACGGAAATATTATCAGTGATGAGAGGAGAGACTAGATGCTATTTCTTGAAAATCTGAAGCTTGCCATCTTCAGTATCAAATCCAACAAAATGCGCTCCTTTCTTACGATGCTGGGCATCATCATCGGAATTTCATCGGTAATCTCCATCTCTGCACTCGGTGCGGCGGCGAGCTCCGTATTGGGCAAGGAATTTGAATCGCTGAATCCAAACATGGCAGTCCTCTTTGTGGGCGGCTCTTTCGGCAACGAAGAAATTTCGGATCGCTCCCTTTTTAATCAGAGCGACCTTGACCTTGCGAATATGCGCTTTGCCGACAAGATTGAATATCTCGATCCCAATGTAAGCGGAAGCTCCGATGCAATCTATAATGAAAAAAAAGCGACCGTAAACATCAACGGCCTATCACATAACTACCAACACATGGAAAAAATAAATATCATTCACGGAAGATATATCACTCAAAATGACGTCGAAGCACGAAAGCCCGTTGCCGTGGTGGACAAGGTTTTTGCCGAAAAAATCTTCGGACGCTCCAATGCAGTCGGCGAAACGGTTCGGATTACCATCGAGGGCAGTCCTGTATATGTAACAATCGTCGGCGTTTTTGAAGTGCCGAAATCCATTTTTTCGGGACTGATGACGTCCGACACCACAAAAATGGTCGTACCGTACAGCCTGTTCGGCAACAGCACGGACTATATGTTCAGTATTTTGTTTAATGTCAAGGAAGAATACTCCAGTCAATCCACACAAATTGCCAATGAGGTTGCGAGATTTTTGGAAAAATCCAAAGGACTTAAAGAAAACACCTATAGCGTTCAGACGGTGGAGGGACAACAAAAACAGGTGAATGCCATCTTGGGCACAATCTCTCTTGTCATCTCCGCCATCGGTGCAATTTCACTGGTGGTTGGCGGTATCGGAATTATGAACATTATGCTTGTGTCCGTCACGGAGCGAACCAGAGAAATCGGTATTCGAAAATCCCTCGGCGCACGACGAAAAGATATTTTGATGCAATTCTTGATCGAGTCGATGATCGTCTCATCCATCGGTGGATTGATTGGCATCACGATGGGGCTTATCTTCTCGGCGATTGTATCCGTCGTGCTGAGTATCCCACCGCCA
>JBHBDS010000158.1:0-20530 GCA_041784625.1 Filifactoraceae bacterium | reverse complement strand
CTCGATTCATCATCCTTTTTATTTTGATTCTTTTCTTCTACAAGAATTTCTTCCGCATTAATTAATTCTTCTGTTCTTAGAACATTTTCCGTGTGTTCAGTTATCTCGTCAACACTTTCTCCTTCAACTCCGATATACGCAATCGTCTGAAACACTGGAACGACTGACCATTCCTGCACAAGAATTTTGAGCAATGTACCTGAGGTTTCCGCCTCCACTTCCATATTGACTTTATCGGTTGTAATTTCAAGCAAAATCTCGCCCGCTTCGACAAATGCCCCTTCTTTTTTGAACCATTTGACAACAGTTCCCTCTTCCATTGCCATCCCAGCTTTTGGCATAATTACTTTGGTTGCCATAATGCCTCCTATCGATTCATCACTTGGTATACGGCTTGCTTGATTTGTTCTTCACTTGGCACAATTGCTTTTTCGAGCTCTGGATTGTATGGCACAGGTGTGTCAAGTCCAGCAATGCGAAGAATCGGTGCATCGAGAAAATCAAACGCCTCACTCTCTGCAATCATCGACGCAATCTCTCCGCCAAATCCGCCCGTCTTGCAAGCCTCATGTACGACGATTGCACGTCCTGTTTTTTTCACTGACTCAACAATCGTCTCCGTATCTAGCGGCGTAAGCGTCATCGGATCAACCACTTCGATTTCGATGCCCTCTTTTGCAACTTCTTCCGCTACTGCGAGCACTCGATCGAGCATTCTTCCGTAGACAATGATTGTCACATCCTTGCCCTCTCGTTTGATATCCGCTTTGCCGAGAGGGGTCACATATTCTTCTTCTGGCACAAATCCTTTTTTGCGATAGAGTAATTTTTGCTCGATAAACATCACAGGATTGTCATCACGAATTGCCGCCTTGAGCAGTCCTTTTGCGTCGGCTGGTGTCGATGGTGCGACCACTTTGAGTCCCGGCACATGACAGAGCCACGCCTCGAGGCTTTGCGAATGTTGCGCTGCAGCTCCCGTTCCTGAACCCGCTGGGAATCGTATCACCATCGGCACTTTTGCTTTACCACCAAACATATATCGCATCTTTGCGCCTTGGTTGACGATTTGATCCATCGCCAAAGTCACGAAGTCCATAAACATAATTTCGGCAATCGGTCTTAGTCCTGTTGCCGCCGCACCAACTGCAACACCTGCAACCGCCGCTTCCGAAATCGGCGTATCTTTTACACGTCTTGGTCCAAATTCTTCAAACATTCCAACCGAAACGCCAAACGCTCCGCCATATATTCCAATATCTTCGCCAAGGAAAATGACATTTTCATCACGGCGCATCTCTTCGCACATTGCTTCACGAATCGCCTCTGCATAGGTTATCTCTCTCATCGTTCCTCCTTACGCATAAATATCATCCAGCAAAGTATCCAAACTCGGCATTGGACTACTCTCGGCAAATTCCACCGCCGCTTCAATTTCTGCTCTCGCTTTTTCTGCAATCGCATCAATTTCCTCTTCGGTTGCCAATTGATTTTCTAAAAGAAATTTCTTGAGTCGTGGAATCGGATCTTTTTGTTTCCACATTTCAATTTCTTCTTTGGTACGATACACATTGGCGTCGGATTTCGAATGTCCGAGGTATCGATAGGTCTTGCTCTCTACCAAGACTGGCCCGTTGCCTGCACGAACATATTCTGCTATCTCTCGCATTTTTGTGTATACTTCAATCGCATCGTTTCCATCCAAAATATATCCTGGAATTCCGTACGAGCTCGCACGATCCGCAATATTTTCGATATTCATCGATGCTTTGGTCGACGTGGACATCCCGTAGAGATTATTCTCACAGTAAAAAATCACGGGCAGTTTCCACACGGATGCTAAATTGATCGACTCGTGAAAGCTTCCCTCATTGGAAGCGCCATCGCCAAAAAAACAGAGCACGACCGAATTTTTGCCTTGATATTGCTGTGTGAGCGCTGCGCCAACTGCGATATTGTGTCCGCCGCCAACGATGCCATTTGCTCCAAGGTTTCCTGAATCCAAATCGGCAATGTGCATCGAGCCGCCCTTGCCTTTGCAATAGCCCGTCGCTCTACCAAGGAGTTCTGCCATCATCTTGTTCAGATCAGCACCCCAGCCGATGATCTGGCTGTGTCCACGGTGCGTGCTGGTCGCAAGATCGCCTTCTTGCATTGCCATCGCCGCCGCTACGGCACATGCCTCTTCACCGACCGATAGATGCGTCGTTCCGTGAACCATTCCTCTTGAGAAAAAATAGCTTACTTTTTCCTCAAAGGCCCTCGCTTGATTCATTCGCTTGTACATTTCGAATAAAATTTCTTTTGAAATACTCATACATATCTCCTTATTTCTTGAAATGTTCCACCTGTCCGAACACATCCCAAATCACTTCCTGTAAAGTTTTTTTCTCGATCACTTTGATGTGGTCAAACTGTACTTTTCTGCCAAAACTACCGTTTGCGACATACACTCTCGCAAAACCCATTCGATCGAGTTCTCTCACTCGCTGCTCCATCGACGGAACTTTTTTGAGCTCGCCTGTCAGTCCGACATCTGCGATAAATACCGCATCATTTGGTACGGGTTTTTCCGAAAACGACGAGACAATACTCATCATGATGCCGAGGTTAATCGCATTTTCTTTGACACGTAGTCCGCCTGTCGTTTTGATGACAACATTTTTGTTGAGCAGATTGAATTTTGCACGCTGCTCCAAAATACTGATCAAAATATTGAGCTGATCTCGCTTGAGACCCTCTGCAATCCGAGTTGGGTACGGCATAAATGATGTGGAAACAAGGCTTTCAATTTCGAGAATCACTGGCCTCGTCCCCTCTCGCACCACGGTGAGTGCTGAGCCAGAAACTTTGTCCTTCTCATCTCGAATCGTCATAAAATATTCCGATGGATTGTCGATGGAAAGCAATCCCTCTTCCGTCATACGGAAAAATCCCATCTCGCCCGTACTGCCAAATCGATTTTTGGTCGTTTGTAGCTCTCGAAGCTCTTCTTCACTTTCTCCCTCAATCACGAGCACCGTGTCCACAAGATGCTCCAACGCACGCAGCCCAGCCATCTCTTCGTTCTTGTTCATCTGTCCGACAAAAATCACCGCTCTTGGACGATTTTTGTTCTTCGCAATTCGTACCATCGCATTGGCACATTCCATCGTCTGAGACGGCGAGCCAGCACGAGACGGTAGCTGCTCCTCTAGGGTAAAAGTCTGGATCGAATCGATGATGATAAAATCGGGATCAATAGCGCTCACCTGTGCGAGCACCTCGTCCATCGAGTTGTCCGTCACAAGATAGATATTGTCGGAAATATTTTTGAGAATCCGCTGCGCTCTCGTTTTGATTTGCGAATCGCTCTCCTCGCCCGATGCGTAGAGCACTTTTTTGCCTTGACTCGCAATATCTTGCGCCACTTGGAGAAGTAGTGTCGATTTTCCTGCACCAGGTTTTGCCGTGATGATGCTAACGGAGTCACGCACGATGCCGCCGCCCATCACTCGATTGAATTCACCGAGCGAACTGATGATGCGATCCGAGTTTTCCATTTTTACATCGGTGAGACGCACGCTTTCTGTTTTTGCGCTTCGAGTCGATGTCGCAACTTTGGACGAAGATTTGCCTTTGCCGAGCACTTCGAACTCTTGCATCGTTCCAAGTGCCCCGCAATCAAAACATTTGGCGCTCCATTTGATGTTTTCTTTGCCGCAATTGCTGCAGCGATAATGAACTTTTGTCTTCATATATTTATACAACCTACTTTACTATTTGTTACTTCTAAGTATATCTTTTTTAAAAATATTCTACAAGCCTTGTGGGCGAATATTCCCTAATGCACAATTTCTTCTCATCGATTTTTCAAAATGCTTACAAGAAAGCAATCGTCCGCAAGATACATCACCTTTCCAATTTAACAATTTAGAAACATACTTCCTAACTTTTCATACATTTTTTTTATACCCTTGCTGTATTTTGATTCTATAATCAAATTGTGGCTAATAATAGTCACTGGTTTTTCTTCTCTATAAAGTTCAAATGAACTAAACCCCTATTGTCATCAGTTGTAGTGTTCTCCCAAACGCTACGACGACAGTAAGAGACCCCACAGAAAACAAGTCATATCCCCTGACTTGTTTTCTTTTTTTGTGACAAAAAAACCTGTGCAAAACAAGCAACCTTTGCAATGTTCCCCACAGGATTCGATCATTATTTGGTTTGGGCGATCAACTTTTCTTTTTCGAATTGTTTTTCGATTTATTTTTCGATTTTTTCTTTGGCTTTTCTTCTACAAAAACTGGCGCCATCGCCTCGCTATGGTATAAGAACCGATATTTTTCGTTCACAGGTTCTGCGGACTGGATGATTGCGCCACCAAGGCACACCTCGCCATCGTAGAGCACTGCGACCTGTCCTGGTGTGACCGCTTTGACTGGCTCATCAAAAATGATCTCGAGCTTTCCGTCACCTGCATCATACACCGTCACAGGAATGTCCGTCTGACGGTAGCGGAATTTTGCGGTGCATTTCAGCGGCAAACTGCTCGGCTCATCCAGCGTCCAAATCATATCGTCAGCAATCAAACTTTTGGTATAAAGCGACTCATGATTCTCTCCCTGCGCAACGTAGAGAATATTTTCCTTGAGGTTTTTGCCCACGACAAACCACGGCTCACCCGTGCCAACGCCACCGATTCCGATTCCACGACGCTGTCCATAAGTGTAGTGAATCAATCCGCTGTGCTCGCCAATTCTTTTTCCATCCACCGTTTGGATTTCGCCTTTTTTTGCGAGCAAGTATTTGTCGAGAAATAAGTCAAAGTCTCGTTCGCCGATAAAACATACGCCCGTTGAATCTTTTTTATTCGCTGTCGCTAGCCCATGCTCCGATGCGAGCTCTCGAACTTTTTCTTTTGGAATATCGCCAATTGGAAAAATCACTCGAGATAGCGCACGCTGTCCGATTCGTGAGAGAAAATAGGTCTGATCTTTGTTGTTGTCTACTCCACGGAGCAAAAAATATTTTTCGCCACGTTTTTCGACTCGTGCATAATGACCCATCGCAATAAAATCGCCCTCGAGCTTGAGTGCATAATCCAAAAACGCATTGAATTTGATTTCTGTATTGCACATCACGTCGGGATTCGGCGTGCGACCCGCATTGTACTCACGCAAAAAATACGAGAACACTCGATCCCAGTATTCCTGCTCAAAATTGATCGTATAATATGGAATGCCAAGCTGCGACGCAACACGCCCGACATCGAGGTAATCTTCCGTCGCCGTGCACACACCGGTCTCATCTTTTTCATCCCAATTTTTCATAAAAAGTCCAACGACATCATATCCCTGCTCCTTGAGCAAAAGCGCCGACACCGATGAATCCACTCCGCCACTCATTCCCAAAATTACTTTTTGTGCCATAATACTCCTCTATTTCGAAAAAGTTGTGTTCTTTTTATCCGTTTCCCAACCTGATGTGTTTTCCATTTCTATGGTTGCAATTTCTGCTGTCTTTCTTCATCAACGCCTGCTTCACATATCTTTTTTTGAATAAGACGCTTTTGGACCTTTTACAGAGAACATAGAATCGATTTTCCATTGCAACAATTCTCTACTGTTTACATTTTTCATTCTATATTTTACCATACTTCGTGCGCAAAAACCGCATAAAAAAGCAAGGGAGAAAAAATCTCCCAAGCCACAAAAATATAAATCCTTATTTATTGCAAACTATTTTGCAACCATATACTTGATTACCGCTTCGATACTTGATTTATATAGCACGAACGCAATCAGAACAGGCGTCACGAATTTGATCATAAAGCGATAGTATTTTTCGTACTTGAACTGGTTGCCACCAAGTTTCACTTCGTTGACAATCAAATCTGGTTTCCATACCCAACCGATAAGGATACACATCATCATTGCACCAAATGGCATCAAGGTGTACTCTGCGATAAAGTCAAATGAGTCGAGAATATCCATGCCCATTACTAATTTTACATGCGAAAGTGCACCAAAGCTGATCGCTACAGGAATACCAAGTAGGAATACGCCAAGAGAAGCAACCGCTGTCGTTTTCTTTCGATCCCATTTTCTTGTATCGATGAAGTATGCACAAACAACTTCAAGAAGTGAAATCGATGAAGAAATCGCTGCAAAGAACACAAGAATAAAGAAAATTAGTCCAAACACGCTACCAAGTGGCATGCTCGCAAAAACTTCTTTCAGCGTGATGAACATCAGCCCTGGTCCTTGACCTGGCTCTAGTCCAAACGCAAATACCGCTGGCATGATCGCTATTCCTGCCATTACCGCCGCCAATGTGTCTAGCACCGGAACGATGATGGAGCTGCCTTCAATATTTTGATCTTCTCCAAGGTAAGAACCATAAGTGATCATGATTCCCATCCCAAGCGAAAGCGAGAAGAACATTTGCGAAAGTGCCATCGCTGCCACGTTTACTGCGGAATCAAAATCTGCAAACACCGAGAAGTCTGGTTTGAAAATAAATTTGAGACCTTCTACCGCTCCAGGAAGAGTTACTGAACGGATGATTACGATTAGAAGCATCACAAAAAGTGTAGGCATCATAAACTTCGAGAATTTCTCGATTCCTTTTTCAACTCCAAGCAACACGATCGCTGCAGTTAGAACAAGGAAGAGTGCAAACCAGAAGATCGGTTCCCAAGTTTTTGTAATAAATCCTACAAAATAATCTGCTCCGCCAAGTCCACCAAATCCGTCGCCAAAAATATCAACGAGGTATGCAAAAGCATATTTGAGAACCCAGCCGCCGAGCACACAATAAAATGACAAAATAATAAATGGTGCAAGTATCGCAAACACGCCGAGTATTCCAGCTCGCTTGTCAATTTTTTTGTACGAGCCGATCGCATCCATTTTTCCATAACGACCGATTGCAATCTCCGAAACCATCGCAACAAATCCTACTGTAAATGCAAAAATCAAATAAATGAGTACAAATGCGAATCCGCCACCTTTACCCATTTTGTACGGGAATCCCCAAAGGTTACCAAGTCCAACTGCGGAACCAACCGCTGCCATGATAAAGCCGAACTTGCTTCCCCACTGCCCTCTTTCTTTCGTTTCCATAAAAAACCTCCTAAAAAAATAATTGCTAACACAGTGATTATACAAAAAATAATCTTGCATTGCAATAAATTTTTCAACAATTCTAAGTATATTTCTTTATTAACAAACTCTTCGTCAATAATTTTTATTTTTCATTCGAAATTTTTAATATGAATAAAAAATTTTTTCTTCATTGTCAAAAATAATAATTTCTCCTAACAACTCTTCATTATTCTTAAAAGAATCGACAGAAAAAAACGCCTCTGCAAAAGCAAAAGCGCTTTATTTTTGAAAAACTGGAGAAAAATTCCGTCACCAGAATATCGTTTGACGAGAGAATTTTTTTCGTTTGTTGGTGTTTCATTTCATGAAAATTACCTTGTTCTAACGGAAAATTTATTTGCAAAGTAGATGAACTTCTTTGCTCAAAGTGATTGTACCACTTTATTCGAAGTGCTTATCGCTTTCAAGCGAACCTGCTGAGGCTACTTAACTATTCTCACCATCGAAGAGTCGATTTCCGAAAGATTGCGTGCGCCTGCCATCTCCATCGTCTCGCTGAGCTCAGTTTGAAGTTTTTGGACATAGGTTGCGATCGCTTCTTTGCCGCCGCCGTACACCATTGTTGCGAATGGTCGAGCGATCAGCACGCCATCTGCTCCTAGCGCTAGGCATTTGAAAATATCCAGTCCGCTACGCACGCCACCATCGATGAGAATTTTGATTTTTCCTTTGACTGCTGCTGCGATTTCTGGAAGAACTTCGATGGTCGCTGGCGTTTGGTCGAGCACACGACCGCCGTGATTGGACACAACGATTGCATATGCGCCCTCCTCCACTGCTTTGAGCGCACCTTTTACCGTCATCACACCTTTGACGATGACTGGTCGATCGGTCGATTGCACAATTTTTTTGAGATCATCCACGCTTTTTGGTCCGACTGGCGTGTTGAGTTTTTTGAGTATCGCAAGTCCAGCGCCGTCCACATCGGTCGCAATGGCAATCGCTCCTGCGTCCTCTGCTAGTTTGATTTTGCGTAAAATTTCGTCCACGACCCACGGCTTGATCGTCGGGATCCCAAACCCGCCCACCGAGCGAATGCACTCCAGTGGTGCAGAATATGCGCCATCGGTTGGTCCATCGCCACCAAATGCCAAAATTCCTGCTTCTTTGCATCCTTCAAAAATTATTTTGCTGTATGCTGCATCGTCAAGCATCGAGCCGTAATGTACCAGTGGCGCACCGATTGGCGCAGCAAAGACCGGGATACGAAATTTTTGTCCAAACATCTCGAGCTCTGTGTTGATTTCGCCTTGTTCATACAAGGTGTCCATATTGATCTTTACTTTGTCAAATGCAGCAAAATTTCTGATGTAGCCCTCGCCCGTTCCTTTTCCACCTGGACCAGGAACTTTTGTTTTGCACGCAAGTCCATTACAAATCGGGCAGCCGATACAAAAACCGCCCATATTTTCTCTCGCATTTTTTAGAATTTCTTGATACTCCATATTCTCCTCACATTCTTAATTATCCCAATCGACAAATCCAACGACCACAAACAATATGATCGCCATCATCGCAATCGGAAGTGAAATTGCCGTCATCCATTTGGTGTAAGCAATTCCAACGACAAGCGCAACAATCGCCATCAATACCGACAGCCATTCTGCCGTTTTGTCGAGATTTTTATATTTTTTGGAAACACCCGTAATCAGCAGTGCAAAAGTCGCCAGAATAAATGGCAGCCAAGTTGTTTTTTCGTATCCAAGCGCCGCCATGATCGCCATCACAATCCATGGGAACAAGAGACGCACTCGACGAGCGGCTGACATTTTTTTCGGCTTCTCCTCAGTGATGAGTGGCAAAAGTCCCTGCTCTGCCGCTTCACCCATCGATAGAATCTCCTCCATCGAAATGCGTTCCACCGAAGCTCTGATGCTTTCACGATTTTCTACCAGCGGAATTTGGATATCTTCTTCGATCTCATCCGACGAAACTGCAAATCCCATCGCATCCTCAGCCGAAGTATTTTCCGAAGAAAGCGGCTGAACCATTCTGGTATCATCACTGGAAAAATAGGATGCTGCGTCATTGGATGTTTGCTCCAAATTTTCTTGCACTAATTCTTCTTGCGACAATTCTACTTGCTCCGATCTTTTTTGCTCCAAAGCAATTTCTGTGGATTCATTCGAATTTTCTCCAAGATCCAGCTCCACTTGTCCTTCCAGTACAGCACAGATCGCTGCGGTATTTTCGTCTTGAGATGCTACATTATTGCACTCTACGCTTTCGATTTGATACACTTCGCCCACTAGATCGGACGCAGCCGTTTCATTTACTAGCGCAGTTTCATCTAGTGGATGATGGATTTGTTGCGATTGTGCAGCAGAAGTTTGTTCTTTCTCCCTAGAGTCCATCGGCTGATTGGCGATGGAAGAAGCACGATACACGAGCGCATCTTTGAGATTCATCGCACGTGCTGGCACATAGACGATATGCTCATAATCGCCAATATGCTGCAACAATTCTTGTTGATAAGGCGTCAAATCCCCGAGCAATGGCATTTCTTCCAAAAATCGGTAGACATCGCCGCTGTGGTCGTCCATCATTTCAACAATATATCCTCTCGATTGGACATCCTCCAAATATTTTTTGATCATCGATTCATTGTATGAGCCGCCCTGCTGGCGACTGATCGCCACCAAAATTTTTTTCATTTTTTACTCCTTCTTATTCAAAAATCGAGTAACTATCCTCAAGTTCTTTTTCCTTTTGTTTTTTGTCGGTCTGCTTATTGTTGATCCATTTTTTTCGAATACTACTCAGTGAAGTGATCACGATAATCCCCAATGCGATGGCTCCTGCATTGCTCAGTGTCTGCAAGAGCGTCTGCGCTGCCAAACTCACATCGTGGATCGTGAAGTAATACATCGTCTGATAAAGTCCATACCCTGGCACGAGGGGATAAATCCCAGGAATCGAAAATAAGGTCGACGGATTTTTGGTGCGAACGGCAAGCACTTCTGCAATAAATGCCACAGCCATCGATGCGATCATATACGCCCACGCCGAGCCTGTATCATTTTGAATCAGTAGCACGCTGAGTATCCAGCCGATTGCGCCGACCAGACCGACCCAAGGCAATATTTTTCGTGGGGCATTAAAAAAAATCGCAAAGCCAACTGTAGCGACAAATGCACCCAAAAATTGTAGTCCATAGGTCATCATGATATGCCTCCCAATCGATACAATATTCCAAGCACCGATCCAATCGACACGGCAATAGACACCGCAATCATCAGCGCCTCAAACATTCTTGATGTTCCCGAGAGCAAATCGCCGTTAATAAAATCTCGGATTCCATTGGTCAGCGAAATTCCTGGGAGTAGCGGCATAATCGAACCAGCGATAATCATGTCCAGACGCTTCCCAAATCCGATTTTGTACAAAAAAACCGCCGCTATCGCAACAAATACCGAGCTCAACATATTGAGCAGCAGTGAGTTGACTTCATATCGCTCGAGCACAAAACCAATTTGCACTGCCACAAAAGAAATCAACATCCCGCTTATCATATCAAAGAGATCGCCGCCGAACAAGTAGACAAACATCGCCGAGGCAACCGAGCAACAACATATCCGCAATAAATTACTATAGGAAGTGAGCGACGATGCCTTTCGAAGTTCTTTTGCCAGTTCATCGATGGAGATTTTGCCCTCGACAAATTCTCGTGAGAGTGCATTAACCTCCGCAATGCGCTCAAAATTTGTCGTGCGTGATGAAATTCTTTTCATAAAAGAATAGCCGTCGGTGCGATCATCGCCAATCATAATGACGGTCGGCGTGACAAATGCCGTGACATAATGAAGTCCACGAGAGTTGCAGATGCGACGAATCGTATCCTCCACCCGATAGATTTCTGCACCATTTTTGAGCATCAGCTCGCCAACAAAAAGTGCCACCGCCAGCACTTTTTTGCGCTCATATTTATTCAAATTTTCCATATTACTTCTGTCTTGCAAAAATCATTCGTCCAGCTGCTGTTTGGAGCATTGTCGTCACAACAACCGTCAATGTTTCGCCAATCAGTTTTTTTGCATTTTCCACAACAATCATCGTGCCGTCGTCCAGATACGCCACACCTTGGTTATGTTCTTTTCCTTCCTTAATAATTGTAACGACCATTTCTTCGCCTGGAATCAGCACCGTCTTCACCGCATTGGCAAGCTCATTGATGTTGAGCACCTCGACACCTTGGAACTGCGCAACCTTGTTGAGATTGTAGTCATTGGTCAACACTTTTCCGCCGATGTTTTGTGCGAGCTTGAGCAGTTTCATATCCACTTCCAAGATTTCTGGAAAATCCACATCCGAAATCTCGATATCCAGCTTCAGATCGGATTGCATCGAGTTGAGAATATCCAGTCCACGACGACCTTTGACACGCTTGAGATCCTCCGAAGAATCCGCAATATGTCGAAGCTCTTCCAAAACAAAATTCGGCACAATCAATTGACCTTCCAAAAATCCCGTCGCCGAAATATCCAAAATTCGCCCGTCGATAATCACGCTGGTGTCCAAAACTTTTGGCGTTCCTTTGGAAGTTTTTTTGCTTTGCTTTTCCTTTGGCTGCGTCAGACGATAGTTTGTGATCAGTGAAGAAATTTCATCCTTACGTCTCGTCGAAAGTGTGTAGCCAAGGAAGATAAAAAACATATACATTACAATCGTGATTGCTGTTCCAACATATGGGATGCGCGCAGTAAAGCCGCTTAAAAAATATGAAATAATAAGTCCGATGATTACCCCAAGAAGTCCAACGCCCATTTCAAAAACGCTGACCTGCTGAGATTCTTTTTCGATGCCCGAAATAATTTTTTGTCCCATCTTCACAAGGCGCGGCGTCAACACTTCAAACGCGGCTCCAAACAAGATGACAAAAAACGAAAGTCCTCCCCACTTCAAAATTGGATGAAGCACAATTCCGTATTCCGCAATCGATTCCAAAATAAAAAAATAAAGGCTAAAGCCAATCGTCACCCCCACAAAGGTGAACAGTAATCGTATAATTCTCTTGAGCATATTTTCACCCCCTTTCTTCGCTCTCAAAAAAAGTATAACAAAATATAGAACGAAATAAAAGACTTTTGCAGTAATCCCACAAAAAAACGCACAATTTTCACATCGTGCGTCTTCGTTCGAATTATTTTTTGAAAAGTTCTGGTTCGTTGATCATATAAGAAAGAACAAATAGCGAATCGCTCAGATGTGCATTCTCTACGATGATCGATTTTGGCACCGTCAAATCGACTGGTGCAAAGTTCCAGATTCCTTTGATGTTGGTATCCGCAACTTTGTCCACCACGCCTTGCGCATGTTCTTTTGGCGTTGCGATGATAATAATTTTTACATTATTTTCTACCACAAAATCGTGAAGTTGCTCAATGTCACGAATCTCAAGATCACGAACTTTGAGTCCAATCAATTTTGGATTCGCATCAAACATCGCAAGAATTTTGAATCCTTTGCTCGAGAACCATGGATAGTTCGCAAGCGCTTGGCCCATATTTCCTGCGCCGATAACAACCGCATTGTACTCTTTGTCCAGCCCAAGAATTTTTCCGATTTCTTCGTACAGATCTTCTACGTTATAACCGTAGCCTTGTTGCCCAAATCCACCAAAGTTATTCAAATCCTGTCTAATTTGTGAAGCGGTAAATCCAATAATTTCGCTCAGCTCCTTAGACGAGATACGATAAATATCTTTATCCAGCAAATCTTTTAGATAGCGATGATATTTGGGTAATCTACGAATTACCGCCATCGAAATATGTTTTTCTGTTCTACTCACATTGCACCTCATTCTATAACAAATTCCTTTAACCCTTATTTTATTAAACCAAAAAATCGCTGCGTTGTCAAACATATTAACAATCTTTTTTATTATTTTTAAGCAATAATTATTGGATTTATTTTCAGAGAATAAATCAAATTGTTCGCTGTTTTCGGAGACATTTTTCTTTAATCCATAGAAAACATCGATAGGATAACAAATTCATGAAAGTGTGGTATAATTGTGTTTGATAATCTGCAAGGAGAATACCATGATTACTTTATCCGTTAACAACCTAAAAAAAATGTATGGTGTCGAAACCATCATCGAAAATATATCTTTTGCTGTCAACGAAAATGAAAAAGTGGGCATCGTCGGTCCAAACGGCGCTGGCAAGACGACGCTGTTTCGTCTGATTTCGGGCGAGCTCGAGAAAGACGATGGACAAATCTTCTGGGGCAAGGACATCAGCTTTGGCTACTTGGAGCAAAATGTCCGCATTGATTCTTCTGCGACGATTTGGGAAGAAGTGCTGACGATTTTTTCCGATGTAATCGAATTGGAAAAAGAGCTGCGTCATCTCGAAAATGAAATTGCACAAAAGCACGACTCCTCAGAATTTGACGCAATAATGAATGAGTATGCAAAAAAGAGCGATCTATTTTCACAAATCAACGGCTTTGCGTACAAAAGCGAGGCGACAGGAATTTTGCTCGGGCTTGGATTTTGTGAAGAAGATTTTTCCAAACCGCTGAACCAACTTTCGGGCGGGGAACAAACTCGTCTGATGCTCTCCAAATTGCTGCTCAAAAAACCCGATGTGCTTCTGCTGGACGAGCCGACCAACCACCTCGATATGCGTGCGGTGCAGTGGCTCGAGACCTACATCAAGCAGTATCGTGGCAATGTTTTTGTCATTTCGCACGACCGATATTTTTTGGATAAGACTGTCGATACGATCATGGAGATTCAAAATAAGCATCTGACCGTATACCATGGCAATTATTCCTATTACGCAAGCAAACGAGAGCTGCATCAAGCACAACTCGAAAAGCAATACAAGGAAAACCAAGAAGAGATTCAGCGTCAGAAAGACATCATTGCGCAGCTCAAAGCATTTGGACGAGAAAAACAGGTCAAGCGTGCTCGCAGCCGAGAAAAATTGCTCAGCAAGATGGAAGTGGTGGAAAAACCGCAGAGCCTCCAGAAAATCGCAACGATCCAACTTTCTCCGTCCATTGTCAGTGGCTACGAGGTGATGAAGGCAAAAGAAATAAAAAAATCTTTTGGCGAGCGAGTGTTGTTTGAGAATCTCCATTTGGATGTATTTCGAGGAGACAAAATTGCGCTGATTGGTCCAAATGGCGTGGGAAAAACGACGCTGTTCAACATTTTGCTCGGCAACGATTCTGATTTTGATGGCAATATCGAGTTTGGTACCAATGTCAATCCGCTGTACTTCGACCAGACGAGAGCGGATCTCGACCCATACAACAGCATCCTCGACGAAGTATGGAACGCATATCCCCATTTGACGCAAACAGAAGTGCGCAACTATCTCGCTGCATTTTTGTTCACGGGCGAAGAGGTGTTCAAATCCATCTCCTCTCTAAGCGGTGGCGAAAAATCACGCATCTCGCTGCTCAAGTTGATGCTCTCCAAAGGGAATTTTTTGTTCCTCGACGAGCCGACCAACCATCTGGACATCGACTCCAAAGAAGTGCTTGAGATGGCACTTTCTGCGTACGAGGGCACGATCTTTTTTATCTCGCATGACCGATATTTTGTCAATGCGCTCGCCGATCGAATCCTCGAAATCACGCTTGAAGGCGTGCGAGAATTCCTCGGCAACTACGACGATTATCTATACACGCTACAGACCGAAAAAGAAGAGCAAGAAAAAAGACTCGCCGAGTCGCAAGTCCCAGTGAATAAAACTCAACAAAAAATGCAATATAAGAAGGAAAAAGAAAAAGTCAGCGAGCAACGAAAACTAAAAAACTTGGTTCAAGAATCCGAGGCGCTGATCGAAAAACTCGAGCAGGAACTCGTCGAAATCGACCAACTGATGTGCGACGAATCGGTATACTCTGATCCAGCAAAATCGGTCGAAGTTTTTGAAAAAAAATCGCAGCTAGAAAAATCGCTCGAGCAAGCCATGCAAGATTGGGAAAACTATCAGCTGATGCTCGAAGATTCTTATTAAAGCATTTCAAAAGGGCAACGAACGCTTGGTTCACTGCCCTTTTCTTGTTATTCTAATATTTTTTGCGGTACGAACTTTTGCTCATCAGCTTAATCGAGTTGAGCGCCTCGCCCGTTCCTCTTGCCACGCAAGAAATCGCATCCTCTGCAACAAATGCGTCGATGCCTGTTCTTTTTTGGATCAGCTTATCCAATCCCCAGAGCAGCGAGCCGCCGCCTGTCATCAGAATCCCTTTATCCGAAATATCTGCCGAAAGTTCTGGCGGTGTTTTTTCAAGCACAGAGTGAACAGCATCCGCAATCTGCACCACCGAATCCTTGAGTGCGCTGAGCATTTCGGTCGAAGAAATCTCTCTCGTCTCTGGGAGTCCTGACACCAAATTTCGCCCACGAATATTCATCAGCACTTCTTCCTCTCTTGGGAATGCCGAACCAATATTTTTCTTGATTTCTTCTGCTGTTCTCTCTCCAATCAACATGGAGTGATTTTTTCTCATGTAGCGGATGATCGCATCGTCAAAAGTATCTCCTGCAACTTTGATCGACGCACTCTCTACAATTCCGCCGAGCGAAATCACCGCAATATCTGTCGTACCACCACCGATGTCTACAACCATCGATCCGTTTGGACGAGAAATATCGATTCCTGCTCCGATTGCCGCAGCGATCGGCTCTTCGATCAGATACACTTCTCTTGCTCCCGCTTCCATCGTTGCGTCAACCACCGCTCTTTTTTCCACCTCGGTTACGCCCGATGGCACACAGACCATAATTTTCGGCTTGAACATCTTGAACATACTCACGCCACCGGTGATTTTTTCGATAAAATACTTGAGCATTTTTTCAGTCACTTCGTAGTCTGAGATTACACCCTCACGAAGCGGACGAATTGCCACGATGCTGCCTGGAGTTCTTCCGAGCATCGAGCGAGCCTCCTCACCCACTGCAAGCACATTTCCATTGTTATTATCAATCGCCACAACCGCTGGCTCGTTGAGAACGATTCCTTTGTTCTTTACATAAACCAGCACCGAGGCTGTTCCCAAGTCAATTCCAATATCTGGCGTCATTCCTGCCATAACTCCTCCTACTAATCTTCAACTCGATATACATTGGCTCCCATCATGGAGAGTCTGCCTACTAAATCAACATATCCTCTTTCGATATGATAAATATTTTTTACAATCGTTTCGCCTTCCGAAACCAATCCTGCGATCACAAGCGCTGCGCCCGCACGAAGATCGGTCGCCATTACCTCGGAGCCAGTCAGTTGCTGACGTCCTTCGACAATCGCTGATTTTCCGCTGATTTCGATATTTGCGCCCATACGAATGAGCTCTGGCACATTCATAAATCGGTTTTCAAAAACCGTCTCCGTGATCGTGGATTTTCCGTTGGCAATGCTGAGTAGCGACATAAATTGCGACTGCATATCCGTTGGAAATCCAGGATGCGGCAATGTTTTAATATTTGTTGGCAAAATTTCTTCTGGCCCAATCACTCGCACTGCGGATTCAAATTCTTCCACGATGCAGCCGACTTCTCTGAGTTTCGCAATCACTGGCTTACAGTGATCCACAATCACATTTTCTACGAGCACATCGCCCTTGGTCATCGCCGCTGCCACCATGTACGTTCCTGCCTCGATTCGATCTGGAATCACCGTGTGCTCCACTGGCGAAAGTTTTTCTACACCCGTGATTTTAATCGTGTTTGTTCCAGCGCCACGAACTTTTGCACCCATCTTGTTGAGGAAGTTGGCAAGATCGACAATCTCTGGTTCCTCCGCCACATTCTCGATGATGGTCGTACCTTCTGCAAGCACCGCTGCCATCATAATATTCTCTGTCGCACCAACCGACGGGAAGTCCAAATAAATTTTGTCGCCGACGATTTTTTCTGCATGCGCTTCAACAAAACCATGCTCTGTATCCACTTCCACGCCTAGCTGACGAAATCCTTTGATGTGCAAGTCGATCGGTCTTGTTCCAATTGCACATCCGCCAGGCATCGAAATTTTTGCCTTCTGAAAGCGTCCGAGCAGCGAGCCCATCACGAGGAACGACGCACGCATCTTGTTCACCAAATGATACGGCGCTTCGGTTTCCTTAACCTCTGTCGTATCAACAATCAGCGTCTCGCCATCATACTGAACTTTTGCGCCCAAATAGCGAAGCAAATCGCTCATTACGTTCACATCACGCAAATTTGGAACGCTCTTAATCGTGCTCACGCCATCGACCAACAATGTCGCCGCAATAATCGGCAACACAGCGTTTTTTGCACCATTTATCTTTACCGAGCCTCTCAGTGGCTCACTTTTTTTCACAACGATATATGCCAAAACACAACCTCACTTTTTCGTTTTCTAACAAATCATTTTACCATATTTTTTGCTATTAAAAAACCTTTTCGTCAATTTTGTTCAACTTCTTTCGATTTTCTTTGGAATAATTTCCTTTTATCTAACCAAGAAAAGAATCGCTAGACTCAATTTTTTTGTCCATTGCTTTGCCAAGAACGATCGTAAGAATTTTGTAAATTGGCACAGAGACGAGCATTCCTGGAATGCCAAAATATCCGCCACCAATCGCAATCGCCAGCACGATGCCGTATGGAGATACGCCCACTTTGCCACCGAGCACCCATGGCCCGATCACATTGCCGTCGAGTTGTTGCAACAAGAAAATAAACAGCGCAACCCACAGCGCTTTTACAGGGCTGACAAAGAGTGTAATCACCACTGCAGGAATCGCCCCGATGATCGGCCCAACATACGGAATCATATTAAAAATCCCAACAATCAAGCTGAGCAGCATCACATATGGCGCTTTGAGAATGGCGAGTCCAATATAACAAAGCACGCCGATAATCGTCGAATCGATCAGTTTTCCAACGAAAAAATCTTTGAAAATTCGATCCGACATGGTGAGAAATTCCAAAATTTTGTCTGCTTTTTCCTGTCCATACATCGCAAGAAAAAACTTTTTGCTCACACGCTCAAAATTCTCCACATTGATCATAATATACATCGAGATGATGATCCCAAACAAAAACTTAAACACCCACGAGGTGAAACCAATCACGCCCGTGATAACGGAGTTCAGCATCGTATTGAGAAAATTCAGCGCCGTTTTGGAAAGACTTTCGATATTCTCTGCAAACACATTCTCCAGCCCGAGCGTATCGATGACCCTGAGCTCTCGACTGACATTGTTGACAAATTCTCTGGTTTCATAAGCGTATTTTGGCGAAAGTTTTGCAATATCCATCACGTTCTCTGCGATAACTGGCGCAACAATAGAGACAAAAAGCCCCAGCGTTCCAAAAAATAGCAGATACGTAAGGATAAACGAGAACACTCGCTTCATCTTAAATTGACGCTCCAACCAGCGCATCAGCCCCATCAAAAAATACGTGATGATAAAGCCCCATACAAAAGGCGTCATGATCGTCGTAAACTTGTGGAATCCTCCAAAAAAATACTCGTAATTCTCGACCATCTTGTGAATAATAATCAACACAGCGCCGAGAAAAATCCAGCCGCCATATCTTCTAAACTGAGAAATCATCGCTATTCCTCCATCGCATCCAGCTTCAGCATCGCCTCCACCATAATCGCACATTCGATTCTCTTCTTCTGCATCTCGCAACCATCCTTGTACGGCTTTTGCAAACTTCCATTGAAATTATACGCATTCGCATGACAACCACCCGAGCAATAGAATTTTGCCCAGCAGGATTTGCAATCCTCCTTCGTCGTCACATCCGTCGCCATAAAATCATCGACAATTTGCTTTGGAAACTCGATTTTCTCGTCAAACAAATTCCCGAGCTTAAACTCCTCCTTGCCGACAAATTGATGACAAGGAAAAATATCGCCATCTGGTGTGATCGCCAAATATTCAATCCCAGCGCCACAGCCCGAGATTCGCTTGATGGCGCAAGGTCCACCGCTGAGATCAATCATATAATGGAAAAACTTAAAGCGTGGATCATGGCGTCTGATCTCGAGATATTCTTTCGCAAAATTCTCATATTCCTCGTTGACTCTTGCGATATCCTCCGAGCGAAGGGCGTATTCATTTTGTTCATGATCCACAACAGGCTCCATCGACGTCAGCTCAAATCCCAAATCCCGATAATGCTTCACATCCCTGCCAAAATCCATATTGTTGCGAGTAAAAGTTCCTCGGATATAATAATACTTGTCGCCACGTCCTTGCACGAGTTTTTGGAACTTCGGCACGATGATGTCGTAGCTGCCTTTTCCCGAAATCGTCGGACGCATCGCATCGTTGATTTCTCTTCTGCCATCGAGACTCAGCACGACATTGTGCATATGCTCGTTGATGTACTCAATTTTTTCGTCGTCAAGCAAAATCCCATTGGTTGTAATCGTAAAGCGGAAAATTTTTCCATGCTTTGCCGCTTCTTCATTCCCATATTTGACAAGCTGCTTCACCACGTCAAAATTCATCAGCGGCTCGCCACCAAAAAAATCAATCTCCAAATTGCGTCGATTTTTCGAGTTGGCAATCAGATAATCGATCGCCACCTTACCTACTTCAAAACTCATCAAGCCTTTTGGTCCATTAAATTCGCCCTGCCCTGCAAAACAATATTTGCAGCCGAGATTGCAGTCATGCGCCATGTGCAGACACATCGCCTTGACGATTGGATTGCGTCCTTTGAATGTCTCACTCTCTGGAAAAATATCTTCGCTGTAAAGCAGCTCCTGCTCCTCCAATTCGCTCAGCTCTTCGTATGCCGTCCTCACATCCTCTGCATCATGCTGTGGAAGTTTTTCAATAATTTGTTCTAACTTCGTATCCTTATAATAATCCAGCACATCATACGCCACCTCATCGACGATATGCACCGAGCCCGAATTTACATCGAGCAAAAAATGATGATCATTTTGTATAAACTTGTGAATTAATTTCATCTACTCCTGCCAATCCTTACATAGGTCAACCCATTCCACTGCCTTGCCATATTCAAAAACCTTTTCTGGTGTCAATTCGATCGCAGACTTCGATCCACCACAAGCGGGAAACACCGTCTCAAATCGCTTCATCGAAATATCCGTAAAAGTTTTGACCTCTGGCGGATTATCAAAAGGACAAACGCCACCAATCTCGTGCCCCGTCAGACGCACGACATCCTCCGCTTTCACCATATTCGCTTTTTGTCCAAAAAAAGTGCGATACTTTTTGTTGTCAATTTTCGCATCGCCCGCCGTCACGACAAGCACGCAGCCATCGCCCACAACAAAAGACAAAGTCTTCGCAATTCGAGCAGGCTCCACGCCGAGCCGCTGCGCCGCAAGCTCCACCGTCGCACTCGATTCTTCAAACTCTATGACATGGTCACGCAAACCATATTGCTCAAAATATTTTTT
>JBHBDS010000157.1:0-3875 GCA_041784625.1 Filifactoraceae bacterium | reverse complement strand
CGGGGATTACGAACGGTATTTTGTAGCGGATGGAATTTCTTATGGACATATCATTGATCCTGCGACATTGATGCCACTGACGCACTACAAACAAGTCAGCGTTGTGGCAAGCGATTCAGGAATCGGCGATATCCTCTCTACGGCACTTTTTATCCTCGATATCGAAGATGGGAAAAAATTGCTACAGAAACATCATGCGGAAGCGATGTGGGTGATGCGAGATGGCAGCGTGGTGTATTCGGATAGTTTTCGAGAATATGAAAAAGAGTAGAAAAGGAACGGCTCGCCGTTCCTTAAATTTGTTGATTATTTATTTGTTTTTTTCCAAAGAGTGACGCTGTTGAGTGCAATGGAAGCAATGGTGCAGATCCAAAGTCCAGTCGAAACGGTCGGCATAATATCCATCAGACCAGCCCAATCCTGGGTTGCCGCTCGCTTTGCCCCATCAGAATAAAAATGACACAAGGTAAGGGCTGTCAAAGCCATCGATAGGAATCGATAAAGACTAGCATCCTTATTTTGAAAATGTATAGTTAGATTTGCGAGCGCAAGAATGATTGCGCCAACGCCAAAAATAAGCCACATAAAAACCTCCTATGTATGAAAACTGGTAAATTCAATATTTACAATCCTTGATCCTGTTATTACTAATATACGACCTAGTAATACCGATTTGAATGCCGAAGTGAGAGTGATATTTCAATCCTTGGGTAGATTTATATCCTTGCACAAATGCTTTGGATTTGCTGAATACGGTGTCTAGTAAAGTCAGAATAATAATATCATACTTCTTCTAGTTTATCAATAAACGATAAACATTTTATATAAAACGATAAATTTCGCGTAGTTGATTAGAGAAATCGTTTATATGGATAAAACTTGGTAATAATAAGAGAGTAAGTTTTAATTTCGACGGTGAAGGATAAAGCGCATATCTCTGAGTTGGGTTCATGCTAGACGAATTTTTAGCATCAATGCCATAAAAAAATTTCTGAAAAAGATTTTTTGAACTCGAACAAAGGAAAATGGTAGCAGAATTTCTCATCCGTCTCATATATGGAGGTTTTTATGTATCAATGGTTTTTGAATCTATCGCCCGTGATGCAGGCGCTTTTGGCGACGCTCTTTACTTGGGGCGTGACAGCGCTTGGAGCGGCGATGGTATTTTTCTTCAAGGAGATTAACAAAAAAGTACTCAACGCAATGCTTGGATTTGCGGCGGGGGTTATGATTGCTGCGAGCTTCTGGTCGTTGCTCAATCCAGCGATTGAAATGGCAGAAGAAGCAGGCACGCCGGGGTATATTCCAGCAGTGATTGGATTTTTGCTTGGTGGAGCATTTTTGTTTTTGGTCGACCGATTTATGCCGCATCTTCATATCGGGGCGCCCGATGATGAGGTTGAGGGTGTTCACACGCAGCTTCACCGAAGCATTTTGCTCGTTTTAGCGATTACACTGCACAATATTCCTGAGGGTCTTGCGGTGGGGGTCGCATTTGGGGCGGCAGCATCGGGACATCCTGGCGCAGCGGTTGCTTCGGCGGTTGCGTTAGCGATTGGTATTGGACTTCAAAATTTTCCTGAGGGCGCAGCAGTTTCGATTCCACTTCGTCGTGAGGGCTTGTCGAGAACAAAAAGTTTTCTCTATGGACAGGCATCGGGAATTGTTGAACCGATTGCTGGAATGCTCGGCGCCATTGCCGTGATTGCGATGAAGCCGATTTTGCCATATGCACTGAGTTTTGCTGCTGGGGCGATGATTTATGTCTGCGTGGAAGAATTGATTCCTGAAGCGCAGCGTGATTCAGACACTGACATCAGCTCGATTGGTGCGATGCTTGGTTTTGCGGTGATGATGTTCTTGGATGTAGCACTTGGCTAAAAATTCTTTTGGGTAATCAAAATCCCCTCTTTTGTACGATCTTGGGACTCGGTACAAGAGGGGATTATTTATTGGTTCGAGAGCTACTCTACCATCGCAAAGGCACGAATTGGCGATCCATCTGCTTCTTGAAGATGCAGTGGCATGGCGCAAAGGGTGAATATTTCATCGCCGAGCAGCTGGAGATTTTTTAGGTTCTCGACGATGACGGTATAATTGTTTGCAAGGACGATTTTGTGTAGCGTAAGATTTACATCGGCAATGGGATCCAGCCCGATCACATCGAGTCCGACGCCTTTTTTGTTTGTTTTCGCGATATATTCCGCTACTTCGGCATCGATTGTCGGATAGTCACCGAAATATTTTTGCTCGCCCCAATACTGATCCCAACCCGTACGAAAGAGTAGCCACTCTGCTTGCTCGACGAGTTCCATCTTTTTGCGCAGATGAGCCATTGTAATTTTGTCCCCTTCGCCGAGATTGGAGCAGTCAATCACAACAGCTTTTGCGACAAAATGCGTGATTGGGAAATCATCCAATGTTTTACAAGATTCAAAAAGATGCTTCGGTGGATCCATATGCGTGCCCGTATGTGTGAACATCGTCAACAAAGTTTCTTTGAAGCCGTCTTTTTCGTAGCTGTTGGCAGGCGCAAAAATCGGACCTTCCGTACCAGGATAGACGGGCATATCGGGTGAAATTTTATGGGTTAAATCGATGATCTTCATTTGGTTTTCCTTTCTACGACTTGTCTCTGTCCAATGTTTATACAAAATTCTTTCTACTGCTCATTTTTTGTATTGCGGAGCGACAGTGGATGACTTTGTGTTGAATTTTTGCGAATTGGTCAGTATGTATTATCTTTTGATTTGTATATAACATTTTGTCCGATGAAAAAATCATCGGACAAAATAATAGAAATTTATATATCAGATGGGAAAGTCTTATTTGCAAGCTTCCACAAGCGCTTTTGCCAATTCTGCAATTTGTGTTTCATCGGACTCTTCTTTGACAGTCCATTTGATTCTTGCGACAGGCTCAACTGTTTCAAACCCCGCATGATTTAGCGATTCTTTGAGCACTTTTGGGGATTCGCCTGACCATCCGTATGCGCCAAAAGCTGCTGCTTTTTTCTTTTTGAACTTTAGATGTCCCATAAAGTGAATCAATCCTGCAACAGAAGACAAAGCGTCGTTGCCAACGGTTGGCGATCCAACCGCAATCGCTTTGGATTTGAAAACTTCGGTCATAATTTCGTTCTTGTCAGTTTTTGCACAGTTGAAGATTTTTACTACTGTGTCTGGATCAAGTTCACTGATATATGCTCCGAGCTTGTTTGCAATCGCCGCGGTGGTTTCCCACATTGTATCATAGAAAATCGTGATTTGGTTTTCTTGGTAATCATTACACCATGCGGAATATTTTTCGACGATTTGGAGCGGATTGTCTCTCCAGATTACGCCATGTGATGGAGCAATAATATCGATTGGAAGATTCAGCGCGATGATTTCAGCCAATTTTTTCTTTACCAATGGAGAGAATGGATTTAGGATGTTGGCATAGTATTTCATCGCTTCTTTTTCGAGCAAGCATTGGTTGGCGAGGTCGTTAAACAGCTCTTGCACCGCAAAATGCTGTCCAAATGCATCGTTGGAGAATAAAATATTGTCTCCTGTCATATAGGTTGCCATGGAGTCTGGCCAATGAAGCATCGGCATCTCTACAAAAACAAGCTGCTTGCCGTTGCCGATATCCAGCGTGTCACCCGTTTTGACGATGTTAAAGTTCCAATCCTCATGGAATTGTCCAGTAAGACTATCCACAGCGTTTTTTGTACAATAGATCGGCGTGTCTGGAATTTCTCGCATCAACGCAGGAAGTGCTCCCGAGTGATCGATTTCTCCATGGTTTACAATAATATAGTCAATTTTTTTGAGGTCGATTTCTTTCTTCAAATTATCGAGGAAAAAATTATCATGTGGTTTCCAAACGGT
>JBHBDS010000156.1:0-7915 GCA_041784625.1 Filifactoraceae bacterium | reverse complement strand
CTGCACTTGATTGGCGAGCGGATTGATTTTTTCTTGGAGTGCGACATTAAGCTCGAACACGCCGACCGAACTTTTTTTGATGGGTGCAAGCACTTGAATCTCCTTTGCATCGATACCAAAATATTTTGGCAATCGCTCAGACACGAGTTCCACGACGAGATTTTTACTCTCTGAGGCGGAAGTTCTTCCCATAAAGAAAAAATCCTTGCTCCCACTCCTTAGTTCCAGCGTCTCTCCACGATTGACACGATGGGCGTTGATGATGATGGAGCTCTCCTTGCTCTGGCGAAAAATCTCGGTCAAAGTTACCGTTTGGATAATTTCGCTATCAATCAAATCCCAAAGCACACGCCCGACCCCGACCGATGGGAGCTGATCTTTGTCGCCCACAAATATCAAAATCGTCCCCGGCGAAACCGCACGGAGCAATGCCCGCATCAAAAAAATATCCACCATCGACATCTCATCCACGATGATCACATCAGCATCAATTGGATTCTCTTCGTTGCGATTGTAGTAGCTGTCCTCGTCCGAGCCAGTATAGCCCACTTCAAGCAATCGGTGAATCGTCATCGCTTTTCGCTCGGTCGCCTCGCTCATTCGCTTGGCAGCACGCCCTGTTGGTGCAGAGAGTTTTACTTTTTTGCCGAGCGTCTCAAAGCAGTCGATGATAAAGCTGATAATCGTCGTCTTTCCTGTTCCTGGTCCTCCTGTGAGCACCATCATCGGATGATCGAGTGCCGTAAGCACTGCCTCACGCTGTTTTTCTTCCAGCGTTTTGCCCAGCCGAACCTCCGCCTCCTTGACCATCACCTCGGCTTCTCGGCGTAGCACATCGCTTTGTCTCGATTTGCCGAGCAATTGCAAAAGCAAATAGGAAATATCTGCCTCGCATCGATAAAGCGGCTCGAGGTAGATTCTTTTTTCGTCGTTTTTGTTCTCCAAAACCGCCTCTTTTTTGATGCAAAGCTCATACAATCCTTCGTCAAAACGGTCTTGGTCGCATCCGAGCAGCTGCATACTGCGCTGGGCTAGTTCGTCTTTTAGCGCATAGGTATTGCCTTGGTAGCTCATTTCTTCGAGCGCAAATTTGATCCCCTCCGTGATGCGGTGGATGGAGTTCATATCTGCGCCCATTTTTCGTGCGATCTCATCCGCTTTGAGAAAACCAATCCCTCGTACTTTGGATGCAATGAGATATGGATTTTCTGTGATGACTGCAATCGTATTTTCGCCAAAAGCACGATAAATTCGCATCGCAATGCTGGTTGAAATATCATAGCCAGCGAGTTTGACGACAATGGATCGCTGAGCGGATTTTTCCATATAGCTGGTGATGATTCGGGTGAGTTTTTTTCGGCCGATGCCCTCGACCTCGAGCAGGCGCTCGGGATGATTGTCAAAAATCTCCAGCGTCTTGCCCCCGAATTTTGCCACGATGCGCTCTGCCATCTTCGGCCCAATCTCATCAATCGCTCCCGATGCTAGATAGTTGAAGATGCTTTTGTCCGTGTTGAGCGACGGAAGTTCAAACGACATCACTTCGATCTGCTGACCATAGAGCGGATGGAGTTTAGGAAGTCCATGAAGGATAATGCTCTCGCCCTCCTCCAGCGCAATAAAAGTACCCACAAAGGTAATCTCCTCCTCTGCGGTTTTTAGCACGCCCACGGTATATCCATTGTCCTCGTTGCGAAAAATAATCTCGACAACATTGCCCTCAAAAGTGTTCATAGAATCCTCCACGGCTTATTTTAACACATTTTTGTGATTTATGATATGCACAAGTAGGATCATCCTTCCTGTATTTTGCAATAAAAAAAGCTACCTCCCCATTCGCTCCCACAACATAAGGAGGCAATTTTTATTCCATATTATGAAATACAGCTCATAGGCATTTTAAAGCAGAATCCGAATCTAGAAGGAAAAAATGCTTTTTATACTGTCATTTTTATACTCAAAAAAATAGAACAGTACCTCTGTCAAGTACAAACTTTCATGCTACAATGTATGTGAAGGCGGTAAGCGGACATTCGAAAAAAATATTACATATTGGTCGGTGAAAATGAACAGAGAGTGGTTCTAAATGCACTTAATTCGTTTCAGAACAAACTGCGGGTAGATAGCCGATATGAGGGTGCCGTACAGGATGTTCTAATCAGAGCAGCGAATATACTCATTGAGAAATTCAAGTAAAGAAAACGGATGAGGACTATAGAGAATACTATATTTGAACAAATGGACGGCACATGCAAACCACAAAGAGATTGTCTTGCTCCTAACCTTACCCTTCCAACCACAGTAACAGCATTGATAGTATCTTTGGGGAAAATATCTAAAAAATATTAAATAACACAGAAAAGAATTTATACTAAAATTGTTTACGAGTGGCTATTTGTATCTATATCTTGCCGATATTGACAAGCTATCAAATAGCATCCACGAAAGTATGGTGCCGCTAAATAAATCGTTACCATAAGTTATTGAAAAAATTGTTAAACCTTTTGAACCAGTACATAGAAACAAAATCATAAATTTTGCTAACGATATGATATATAATGACATGATCTTCCGATAAACCATTAAATGGCGAGGCATTTAACCTCACCATTTTCACTTAATAATTAGATTTTTGGAATCATACTTGCTGGATTAGGGGTATTGGTTTGCATATTCCAGATAGCTACTTTCATCTTTTTAATACGCTTACCATCACCAAAATCAAGCAAGTCTTCCCTTTTATAAACATTCAATAGTTTATCTAACGATCCTAAGTTCGCAGATGTCAATAAAAACGCTTCTTCTGGATCGATTAGTTTGCAATATGCCCACAGTTGACCTAAATCACGTAGTGTTAAACTTGTCTTTTTTGCTTCAATAAAAAACAATTTGAACTTATCTGCTTTCTTTACGATGCCGAGAACATCAATTTGAATATCTACACCGATAGCTTCTTCTTGAATAATACCGTACTTTCTAAGAACCCTGTCCAATCGTTCGCTATGTGAGTCAACGACGATTATTTCATTAGCGGATTTGTATTTATCTTTCAGGTATGTTTCAAGCCATAGCTGCATTGGTGGGTATAAGTCAAATTCCCTCATATCTTTATTCCCCATATCCTAAATCTTTAGCTATTTGCTTCCACGAATCATAGTGTTTGCCTCTAATTTCTGATGGAATAAAGTCATCATTTTCGCCTGGATGATGTGGTTTGTTTTTATTCCTTTCTCGCCCTTCCCAATAGAATTTGTGTGTTACCTCTTCAGGTTTTTTCCCCTCTAATTTAAGACCATCAATTAATTCGGTTGCAAACTGAGCAAGAGCTTCTCTTTTGTGCAGAACTGCAAATCCTATGGGCAAA
The DNA here is from genome assembly GCA_041784625.1 of Filifactoraceae bacterium. Classification (GTDB taxonomy): domain Bacteria; phylum Bacillota; class Clostridia; order Peptostreptococcales; family Filifactoraceae; genus JAUNKE01. Next base: position 4,551 of record JBHBDS010000156.1, on the reverse strand, counting down.
AATTCATTTGCCCATATTTTGATTTGATGTTCCTTTTTCCAAAAATCAAGCTTTCCTTCCTCATATTTAACAAGATTTCCGTCACGCATATTGGGATGAGCCCAATCTATTGCTTGCACAGGAATGTTAACATCTTTAAGCAAACGGCAAATATCGCTAACCAAATACCAGTTACGCGGTATTTCTAAGTAAACACGATGCATATAGGTTTTAAAAAAATAGTTGCTTCTGCGAATATAACCCGTCACATCAGCAAATCCTTGCAAAAATGACATCTTCTCGTCGCGAGTAAATAAGAAAACTTCTTCACCAATTCTAATGTTTTCGTGGGATACCGTATTTCCGATATAACGCAAAATTTCTCGCATCAAATATTCGTCATTTTTTTTTGTAAAAAAGATAATCGAACAATTATCCCGCTGAGTAAAGTTTAATCCCGTGCCGAGTAGAGGTTCTAATACCGTGCGAATATCGGTTATACTTGCACGTACATATATTCTCACATCGTTATTATTTTCTGTTGCCAATTTTTTGTGTGGAATCTCAATAGATATGGTAGTTTCTGATGCACCACGTCTAACTTCTCCATTGCCAAAAATCATACCTAAAAGATAAGACATCTCTCGATTCATACAATCACAACCCTTTTTAATTCAATCCTATTCTACATCCATTGTTGAATAATTCCCGAATAAGTCTATTATCATTAAGACGATATAAGTACTTGGTCTTGTAAACTCTGTTTCTTCCAAATAAGTGTGCTATGACGGCAGGTGGGGCAACAGGAGTATATAACCTTAATTCCAGACCCCATTTGTTAGCATCTTCTCGTAAAACAATTATTCCATCGCTATATTTTGTGATAGCAGGAGTATGAGTTTGATTGTAATCGTTGATAAACGTGGTCATTGTTCCAAGTTTTGCTTCTGCCTCTATAAAGAAGTCTCCTCCATTCTGCTTAATATCATCTAAAAAAACTAAAATTCTTTTTATCATGCGATCCTCCCTTACAAATTATATCCCCGATCAAAATCTGTAAGATTTTCGGGATGTAAGCGTGAAACAATGGCTCGTATTGTTGCAACATTTTGATACTCCCCAAAATGAAAGCCATAATCTCTAACAATTTTCTCTACAAACTTTCCTTTATTGATTCTTCTTACATAACTAGAGTTTCCCTCTCCTAAAAAGCGAAGAAGAACGGCAGGACAATTATTTGTGTTGTTAAAATAAATGCGAAGCTGATGGCTTCTTTTCATCGAATGTCCTCCAGTCGTTTCACCTTGAGTTATCGGATAATACTCTTCATCAGGAAATTCTCTTTCGAAAATAAACGCTTTTTCTTCTGGAATTTGTGCTTCAATAAGACCGATTCTTCCAGGGCTACATAAATAACCTAGAATTAAACAAAAGTCTGCGGTGTTAACCTCTATATCGTGAGCTTTTGGGCCTAATAATGTCATAATATCTACTCCTTAACAAATATCAAAAGGAATTCATGAACCTTGTTGACTCGGAATTTGTAAGGATATCCAAGCGGACGCATATTGTTGTAATCTGCTTGCCTATCCCAAATAATTAGGTCGTCGTAAATGAACCCGATTTTTTGTAATGCTGTAGTTAAATCATTATGCAAAGGATAAAAATTGCTTTTTTTACGAATATCCATTACATTTACGATGCAATATCCGCCTTTTTTTAAAACTCTATTAACTGAATCGAAAAGGTTTGACAGTGAATTAATAAATTCGCTATAATTTGCAATATTTCCAACATCGTTAGTCTTATCAGAGTAATTTACAGCATCTTTTTGGTCAGCACTACGTTTCATGTTGAGAATATCCCAATACGGCGGGGATGTAACACAAATATCAAAGTGATTTGCAGGAAGTGTTTTTAACACTTCAAAACTATCTCCGTTGATTATCTGAATCTTTTTATCTCTTCCCACGCGCTGTTTTGCTATTTTACAAAATTCCTCAGACAAATCAATTCCTACAGCTTCGCATCCAAGATTTTGTGCAGCAACAGTTGTAGAACCGATGCCGTTAAAAGGATCTAATACACACGAATTTGCTTTTGAAAAAGTGCGTATTAGTTTTTCGCACAACGAAACTGGATAGGATGCGGGATGCTTAAATTCTTTTTCTTCTTTTGTTTTCGATAAATCTCGCCAAATGCTAAAAGAATTTTGAAGCCACTCTTTGCCGGTGAGATCATTGCATTTTTTAGAGATGTCCATCGGATATCCACCTTTTCGATTGAATTTTTTTTACTTCACAATCAATATAATCAGACTCTTTTTTGTTAATACCGTACGCTTTGTATACTATCTGATTTAATTCCTCTAAGCCGTCGAACCATTCTTGACTCATATAATCATTACTTTCTAATCTACTAACTAACCTGAGTATAGAATCAAAAAATATTTCTTGCTGATTAGTTGATGGAAGTGGTATTTTCTTTAAGTATTTTGCATCCGTATGCATTGTAAGTTTGGAGTAATTATAACAGTATTTGTACAAGAAGAGATTGCACAAACGAGAATGAAGTATGCCTAATATATAACGACACATTTTTTCGTCACCGTCCGTAAAGATAGTAACTGTCTGTGTTGCTTCCATATTGCCGCCAAAAGCAGCTATTATACCTGCTTCTGCGCTATAAATGTTTTGAATAAAAACTTTATTCCCTGTTGCAGGTACAGTATGATTTTTATATCCAAATTTGCGTATTTCTTTTCCTGCTATCGCATCTTTTGACACCGATTTCCCTCTACCAACATAACCATTACATAAATCAGACAAGGTTTGATATGAGGAAGTTAGTTTCTTATATGTTGAATAATCCTCTGAACAGTTAAAGATTAGAATTTCATCTTTGTAAAATGCTTGAGGAATGCTGCACATAGATACAAATCGATTGCTTGACAACTTTTTTAACTTAATTTTATGTTTTCTATCTGCTACACAATTTTTAACTGTAAGAATGATTTGCTCTCCTCGAACATTCTTGAAATAAGCACCAATATCAACAATGGATACAATAGTTTTTTCTTCAAGAATAGTTCTCCGCAACAATCTATACCCTGCTACGTGTAGAAAGTTTTTTGGGATTATGTAAGATACAATACCATCTGTTTTTACAATCTCAAAAGCTCGAATTAATGCCGCCACAAACAAATTGTTGCCAAAATCAGATACTCTACGTCTGAAAAGATAATCACTGTTTAATTCAACATCACCCGACAAAGGAACGTACGGTGGATTACCTATAACAACGTCTGGTTGATTGGTTAATTCATATTCACTCAATAATGCAGAGGCATTTCTGCCAATAGAGTCGCAGGCAGCAAAAGAAACATTGTTAATATTATTTAAGCAAAATTTAATAGCATTTTCATCTTGATCTGCACCAAAAAGATTAACAAATCCATGCTTTTTTGCAGCATAAAGAAAAACCCCTGAACCACAACAAGGATCCATGATTGCTGTATCTTTAGGCAATTTTAGTTCCATCAACATTTTTTCAGCAAGCAATAAGTCTGTATAAAATACTCCATTGTGTTTTTTATAGCTGTTTTCAAGAGAGCTTTCATATGCATTAGAAGCATCTATGTAAGCGTTTTGATTGAGGCTCATAGCAAGCTCTCCTTTCTACTCTTTCTCAATAATATCCATAATGTCTCCGATATTACACTCCAAGACCTCGCACAGTTTCATCATTACTTCCATTGATACAGGTCGATTTTTGCTTAGTTTCGATAAAGTTGTGGAACCAATGCCTGCAGCTTCTTTCAATTGCATTTTTTTCATATTTTTATCAATGAGAAGTTTCCACAGTTTATTATACGAAACAGCCATAACGAACACCTCTCTTTCAGAAATAATAATAGATATTGTAACATCTAATTTGATAAGTGACAACAATTTTGCGATATAATAGAAAAAAAATCCCACCTATCGGTTTTTGAGGTTGATTGTAATCCGTCCACCAAAAAGTCACACTTTTGGGGTCTACTATATTGGCATAGGGCAAATATAATATTTACACATCCTTTTTTCGTAAGATAAACTATTCGCTTTATTCACCATAAAATCACCATCCTTTTTGTTTTGAACTTGAACAGTTCCATAATACTTTGGGTAGTGATATTATGAATATCATCTGTCGCGCACCCGCATAGCGAATGGAGTATTGTTTCGCTCGTTTCTCGAACTCAACAGAGATACGTCTCCATGTAATATAGTACGGCGTAACCCATTTACTGAGTTACACCGCACCCCCTCATAAATATTTCTTTATCTGGCGTTGTCATTCAAGAAAAAAAGATTACTCTTAATTGAGCTCGCCATTTTTTCGCTCTGTTTTTCCACATCCTCTTTTGCGCAAAGATGTTATTCTCTCTCGTCTCAAGCATCAAAGATACTCAGCTGCTTTGAAATCTCTTTTTGTTCAAATTCTTTCAGATAGGCAAAGATTCGATCATTATCGTGCAAGATCTTCTCTTTTTCACAGAAAGAATGAAAAATCGTCATGAGGTTCGAATTG
>JBHBDS010000155.1:0-2897 GCA_041784625.1 Filifactoraceae bacterium | reverse complement strand
ATTTTTTAGTAGTTGCCGATATTTTCAGAAGTAACTGCGTGCATTGGGAATTTGATCATCTCAGTCATTTTTTCTCCGTTTAACACTTTTTGAGTTGTTTGGATGATGAGCTTTCCGCTGCCATATGGGTCGATGTCTACGGTTCCTCGGTAGATGCCGCCTTCTTTGATTTTTGCAATCGCTTCGTCTACTGCATCAAGTCCAACAAGACATACTTGGTCTCCTGACTTGCCAGCAGCCGTCATCGCTTCATATCCACCAAGCACTGCGTCATCACTTACGCCTACCACAACATTGATGTTTGGATTTGCTTGAAGCACGGTTTCGATCGCTTTAAGACCAGTTTCTCTGTTGTTTGCTTCAACTTCTGCAACAATTTTTGCATTTGGCGCATGTTGTAGGATTCCTTCTTTGAGTCCCTCTGTTCTTTGAATTACCGCAGGAACTTGTGTGAAAGCAAGAACTGCTACTTCAGCGTTTCCGTCCATATGCTCTGCAATATATTTTCCAGCAATTTCTCCGCCTGTCAGTCCATATTCACGCTCAATCAAGCTGACAAATGCGTCGGTATTTTGCATTTCAACATTCGCAGCGATTACTGGGATTCCAGCTTCTTTTGCTTTGTCAACAGATGGTTGAAGCGCTGCAGGATCGTTTGCGCTTAGGATAATCGCATCAACACCCTGTGCAATTAATGTATCGATTGCATCGATTTGTGGTTGTGCTTGGTATTTTCCATCGTGAACAGTCAGCTCAATTCCAGCTGCAGTTGCTTCTTCTTTCATACCATCAATCATTTTGATGAAGTATGGGCTCGCAACGTCCATCGTTACGTAGGCAATTTTGACTGGTGTCGCTTCTGGCTCTGTCGTAGTGCTTTCGCTAGTTGTGCTTTGTCCGCCAGAGCATCCAGCAAGTAGTGCAGCAGTAAGAGACAAAGTAAGCATCGTTTTAAGTAATTTTTTCATCTTCTTCTCCTATTAGAATTATTTTTGTGAATTCATCACAGAAGCAAGTATAGTATATCTAGGACATTATTTCCAATCGAAAAATCCTATCATTACGATAGAAAATATCGATAACAAACTTTATGATAAATTGATGTGCTTTCGAGCGAACACTTCTGAGAGAAATTCTATTGTTTCGAAAAACCTCTTGCTGTCTGGATTGCTGCACGTAAATTTTCGTCTGGTGTATCATTTAGACAGTTACAACCGAGCGCACAGAGGAAATTGTTGTATGGACGCATATCTTCGCAAAAAGTTTGCGTTACGGACTGTATTTTTTCGGGCGAACTTCTTCCGACCAATTCGATCGGGTCGAGATTGCCAATAAGCACTTTGTCTTTTGGGATTTTTGGCGCTACGATTTTGTAATCCATAATTTGATCAAGGCTTACAGCGTGAAGGTTGCAGCTGAGCATCAGATCAAGAAAATGCGAAGTGTCACCGCAAATATGCATTCCTTTCCAGCAGGTGAGAGCATCAAAAATTCGATTGACTCTCGGCACAACAAATTTTTCAAAATTCTTTGGACTGAGCGTTACAGTTCCTGGTTCCGAAATCGAAATATACATGGCGCCCACCTTGTTGACTGCGGTCGCATATCGCAATACGGTTTCCGTTGTAAATTCGAGTAGCGCAAGAACATATTCTGGATTTCGAATAATCGAGCGTAGCAGATGGGTTGCACCTGCGAGCTGCACTGCTAAAGTAAATGGTCCTTGGATCGAAACATAAAGTGGTTTGTCGATATTATTTGCGATCAATCCGAGACTCTGTAGATTGGTTGGCATTCTTCCATCCGAATAGGGATCGGGTACTTTTAGCTTCTGAACATCCTCCAGCGTACGAACAGGGTGGCTCATTACGCTTGGAAAATCATAGTCGGGTTTTAATAATTCCAGCCCCAATGTCTCGCAAAATATGGCACCGTCGCAGAATGAATAAATAAAGTCCGACTCGAATTCTTGATTCATTTTGGTCGCCAGTTCCAATTGTTTTTGCGGGCTGGTGTAGACATCATAGCTTTTGCAATTGAGAAATTTTAATCCATTTGTTGCCATATCAGGCAAAAAGAATACTCGATCCTCGCTATTAATGTATTCCAACAAAGTCATATCACGAAAATTCATACTACACCTCCACTAATTTTTTTACCAATTTTACTGCATCCACCGCATTGGGAGAATATCCGTCCGCACCGATGGTTTTTGCGTAATTCGGATTGATACAGCCGCCACCGATAATGACCTTTGGATGATTAGGAACTTGCTTGAGCAATTTGATCACTTCTTCCATCTTTGGCATGGTCGTCGTCATCATGGTGGATAGTCCGATTACATCGGCATTTTCAGCCAAAGCGGTATCGACAATTTCTTGTGCAGAAACATTTTGTCCCATATCGATCACCCGAAAACCAGCCGCTTCAAACATTATTTTCACCACATTTTTCCCGATTTCATGCAGATCACCCTCCACGACAGCGAGTACAATTTTTGGACCACTGGAAGAAGTGATGGGATAATTTTCTTGAAGATATTTTACACCTTTGTACAATGTGTCGGCGCAAACAATCACTTCCGACACAAAAAATTGGCGCTCATCGAACAGCTCGGTGACTCGGAGCATTCCATCGCTGAGCCCCTCGTTGTAAATGTCAAAAGCAGGAATATTGTTAGAAAGTGCTTCGTCGATAAGAGATATAATATTTTCCTCATCCATATTGATTATCGCAGATGAAATGGTCTCAAGATGTTTTTGTCGAGTCAAAAGCTTTCGTATGATTTCGTCCTTAAAGTTGGCATAATCTTTCCACTCCAAGGAATGAGACATTGATATTTCACGTTCTGGTACGAACTTGATTTCGTTTTTCTCGCCGAATAAAGTAGAAAGTTT
>JBHBDS010000154.1:0-6310 GCA_041784625.1 Filifactoraceae bacterium | reverse complement strand
TGGATTTCGTATTGAGGCATTTGTGCATAAATTAACTTGTAATTTTCCCAAGTAATCTTCTTAGACTAAATTCCACTTTGCACCACAAACTAGAATTTACTTTGCGAATTTACTAAACGAAATTACTCCGAAAATTTTCGCTCCAAGATATTGTCATCGCTTCGTTTTTATGATATGATAGATGCTGTGTCACGGAGAGGTGTCTGAGTGGTTGAAGGTGCTCGCCTGGAACGCGGGTGTACGGTAACACGTACCGGGAGTTCGAATCTCCCTCTCTCCGCCAAATCAAAACAGCTGAAAAGCTGTTTTTTTATGCTCAAAAACTAGGTTCTATCCATATGTTCTGCAAATTACTATGCATTTGCATAATTCTCAAAATCTGTCTCCTTTCGTGGTCTATGAAAAAATTTCAGCGGCTCAATAGTGCGAAGTAAGCATCTCCAAGGCGACTCATTCGCTCTTTCGTCGTTTACAAATTTTTTCTGCAATGTTAGAATAAAGCAACCAAGTAATGTTCACATTTTTTCGAAAAAAGGAAGGAACGATATGCTACAATATCAAAATCGAATTGGAACACACTCCAGACGCTGGGATGATCCACGGATGAAGGACGGAATGCTTTCGCTATGGGTTGCAGATATGGATTTTCAATGTCCACCAAGCGTGCTGGAAGCAATTTCGAAATTCAACGATTACGGAATTTACGGATACTATGCACCAAATGACAGTTACTATGAAACTTTCCAAACATGGGAACAAAAACGTCATCAAGTGGATATCAAGCGTGAATGGATTCATTTTGCACCAGGCGTTGTTCCAGGAATCAACTGGGTATTAGACGAATTTACACAAGAAGGGGATTCCGTCATGCTTTCTTCTCCTGTGTATATGCCATTTTTTGAAGCGATTCATGAAAATAAGCGAACACTGGTTGAGAACGAACTGGAAATTATTGACGGCCGCTATGAAATAAATCTTGCGGATTTCGAAAATCAGATCATCAAGAAAAATGTAAAACTCTACATCTTCTGCAACCCGCACAATCCAGTAGGGCGTGTTTGGAAAAGAGAAACCGTTGAACAAATTATCGACATTTGCAAAAAACATCATGTGCTACTCTTGGCGGACGAAATTCACCAGGATTTTGTGTATGGCAATCGCAAGCATATCAGCGTGGCGAATTATTTTGACCGCTACGATAACATCATCATGATGACTTCGGGTGGCAAATCATTTAATATTCCATCCTTGCAGAATGCTTTTGTTATCATACCAAACAAAGACAACTGGACTCGTTACGACAGTATTCTCAAGCGTTTTCATATTTGGGCTGGAAACATTATCGGATACATTGCGACCGAAGCAGCCTATGCGGGTGGAGAAGAGTGGCTGGAAGAAGTAAAACAAATCGTGTATGGAAATTACAAGTACATCCAAGAAAATCTCAAGGAGCTGAAAGACAAAATATATGCCGCAGAGCTCGAAGGAACTTATCTTCTATGGCTTCGTATCAACTGTATGGATGCAGAAAAAGTTGCGGATTTCTTGAAAAATGAATGTAATATTCTCATTAATGACGGCGAATGGTTTGGCGGCGATCGATACAAGGGATATTTTAGATTGAATCTAGCAACCCCGAGGGAAAACATTGAAGAATTTGTAAAACGGCTGAAGAGTGGGCTGAAAAACTAAACACGGAGGAATTATGACAAGCAATATTACAAGAGAGGATGCACTTGCGCTCCTTATGAAATACAACCCAGAGCCATTTCACATCTTGCATGGATTAACGGTTGCAGGAGTAATGGAGTGGTATGCACAGGAACTTGGATTTGGCGAAGAAAAGGAGTATTGGTACCTCGTGGGGCTTCTTCACGATGTGGATTTTGGGATGTTTCCAGATGAACATTGCAAAAAAGCTCCTGACTTACTCCAAGAAATTGGTGCAAGTGATCAGATGATTTATTCGATTTGTAGCCATGGTCACGGAATCTGCGTGGATCTTCCGCCGCAGCATCTGATGGAAAAAGTTCTTTTTGCAACCGACGAGCTAACAGGAATTGTTGGTGCAGCAGCAAAAATGCGACCTTCCAAATCGGTGATGGATATGGAAGTCTCGAGCCTAAAGAAAAAATTCAAAGACAAAAAATTTGCGGCAGGTTGTTCAAGAGATGTCATCACCCAAGGCGCAGAAATTCTCGGCTGGGAAATGGACGAAATGTTTGACAAAACCATTCAGGCAATGCGAGTTTGCGAGGAGCCTGTGAGAAATCAGCTGGATTCACTCGGTCTGCCTTGGTAAGTGTTATATATCAAAAACTTCATTCTAGAAAATGTACAGAAAATAGACATCTAGAATCACACAGAGATAAAATAATTTGCCAATAGATGACGAAAACCTTAAAAAATGAAACCCTTCAAAAGACTGAACTCCTCTAAGGGAACTCAGTCTTTTCTAGTTGTCCAATTTTCGACTATTTATTCTTCTTTCGTTTTCGCCAACTGCGAAATGCGGTTGGAAGTGTGATCTCATCGAGCTTATCCACATCGACCCATATCCCGTCATCTTCCATCACTTGGAATGGATCAACGACAATTTCCCACGAAATCATCCGCCACTCGATATGTGAAAAAATATGTTTGGCAGCGAAACTCGCTTGGATACGAATTGGCACAAAACCTTTTGAACGCCAATATTCCAGCGATTCTTTTTCATCTAAATGTCCGTCGCACATCGGGAACTGTAGTAGACCGCCAAGCAATCCACGTTCTGGTCTTTTTTCAAGCAGCAGTTTATTTTCGCAGCGCAAAACAAAAACGGTCTTGTCTTCGATCCGTTTGGATTTCTTCTCTTTTTTTATAGGAAAATCTGTTGGATTTCCTTGAGAATATGCCTCACAATATTCTTGAAGAGGACAACGCTCACAAAGTGGTTCTCCGTTTGGAAGGCATATGGTCGCACCAATATCCATGATCGCTTGGTTAAAATCCCCAGCGTTTTTTTCTGGCAGCAAATTTTTCCAAAACTCTTCAATTAACCGCTTGCCTTGGGCAGTATCGGTAAGACCAGAATATGCGCACAGCCTGCTACCGATGCGAATCAAATTTCCGTCGATAGCCGTTTCCTTTTTCCCATAGCAAATACTTGCGATTGCGCCCGCCGTGTATGCGCCAATGCCAGGAAGTTTCATTAATTCCACTTTATTTTCTGGGAGTTTTCCCCCATATTCTTGCAACACCATTTTTGCAGCTTTTTGGAGATTTCGTGCCCGTGAATAATAACCTAGCCCTTCCCATAGCTTGAGCAAAGTTTCTTCCTCCGACATCGCCAAAGCCTCAATCGTTGGAAAAGCCTCGATAAAACGCTCAAAATATGGGATCACCGTTTCAACTCTTGTTTGTTGTAACATTATTTCCGACACCCACACATAGTATGGCGTCGGATTTTCTCGCCAAGGAAGGATTCGGCGATTCTTAACATAATATTCTAAAGCTCTTGCTTTAATTTCGTTCATAACATCCTTTTCTGCGTTGTTTCCAGATATTAATAGCTATCGTTGTATCGATTGTATTTTCTCTATTGCTTTTTATGATTCTTGCCAGCGATTTTTTTCTGTGTATTTTTGTGTGGTCGATTTATTTTCTTCTGTATTTTTTTTGTTCTAATTTTCTTGAGTTGTCCACAACTATTAGTTTGTTGCATTTACTGTATTTTATCATTAAATACACAGAGGAACAACGGAATTATCAATATTAGTATTGCTCACTCTATGCAGGCAAAAAATTACATCCTATTAATGATTCAAAAAAATCATCCTATTTCATCTCATACCCTCGCTGGTTATGATACACAAAATATGATATACTTGTTTCGAAAAGAAATTATAGAACAGGAAAAACAAAATGAACAAAAATAAGATTGAACAGGCACTCGATGCAGCAGTTATCCATACAGAAAAATACGCCCACGAAGGAAAGCTCGCCGACTATATTCCAGAGCTTGCAACCGTAAATCCCGATGAATTTGCAGCGGCGATTGTAAATATTGAGGGTGACGAAGTATTGGAGGGAGTGAGCGAAAAAATTTTTTCGATCCAAAGCATTTCTAAAGTAATCGATCTCATCATCGCTTTGGAAGACCGTGGTAAAGAATATGTATTCTCAAAAGTTGGAATGCAGCCAACGGATTACAAATTCAATTCCATTCGTCCCATCGAGGACAAAGCCGCCAACCCATTAATCAACGCTGGCGCAATCAGCACTTGTTCGATGATAAAGGGATCTGATATCGAAGAGAGATTTAGTCGAGTTATTGAAAAAATAAAACTTCTTAGCAATAGCGATGAAGTTGTTTTCTTAGAAAATGTATATAAATCCGAAATGGAGACCACCGACATCAACCGTTCCATCAGTTATTATCTAAAAAGCATTGGCGTAATAGAAGACGATGCAGAAGAAGTCCTCAAGCTCTATGTTCGCAACTGTTCGATTGGTCTCAATGTACGACAACTTGCAAATATTGCCGCAGTGCTTGCAAACGAGGGAAAATCGCTCGATGGCAAAAAACAGCTTATCGACCGTGAATATGTCAAAATCACACTCGCGCTTATGGCAGCCTGCGGGATGTATGAAGAAAGCGGAAAATATTTGGTCGAAGTTGGCTTTCCATCAAAAAGTGGCGTTGGTGGCGGAATTATCGGCATCGTGCCAGGCAAATGCGGAATCTGTACCTATTCACCGAGATTGGATAGCGCAGGAAATAGCGTGAGAGGTCTCAAAATTTTGGAAGAACTGTCCAAAACGCTCGATCTAAACATTTTTGTGTAATTGATTTATGTTGTATTTTGGGCAATTTTGCATCATCACCATTATTATTGCTTCAGAACATTACTTTTCGTGGCGCACCAAGATGTCAATCGCAAAAAACAAATAAAAATCGGATAATATTAAAAGTAACCCTAGCATACAACCTGAAGCATAAAACTCATCGAACAATAGAAACCTCCAAAAGTTAGAGCAATAATCTAACCGTTGGAGGTCTTTTTTTTTTATATCTATTTTGTGAAGCCTTCACCATGTACTTCACTGACAAAGTTCAATGTCATAAAAACTTCTGGGTCGATGCTGTTTGCAAATTGCTTGATTTTGAGATACTCTTTCTTGCTGACTATGGAATTGATGATTACTTTTTCTTGTCCCGAATATCCTCCTTCCGCAAAATATAGGGTTGTGCCACGATCGATTTCGTCGATGATATATTGGTTGATTTCTTGATATTTTTTGCTGTTGATGGAAATGCTCAGTTTCTTATTGAATCCAGCGATCAGATTGTCAATAACGACCGAATTGATTACAATCCCCAGCAATGCGTACATCCCAAGCTCCAGTCCAAAAGTAAATGCTGCTCCAACGAGGATAAAAAAATCTGCAACCATCAGTGCTTTGCCAATTTCCATGCCTGTATACTTGTTGATGATTTTGGCGATGATATCCGTTCCGCCTGTCGATGCATTTTGGTTAAAAATCACGCCCATTCCAAGTCCTGAGATAATGATTCCATAAAGCAAATTCACCAAAATATCGTCGATGAGCGGCTCAAAATTGGGGAAAATTTTTTCCATCAGCGTGATCAAGAAGGATAGCATCAGGCTTGAATAGATGGTGTAGCCGCCGAATTCTTTTCCCAAAAGCAAAAACGCCAATATGAACAAAATTCCATTGCAAATTAACATGATGGTTCCCACTGGCAAAAAAGGAAAGTGGCTGTTTAGAATCACCGCAAGTCCTGAGATTCCTCCGACGACTAATTTGGATGGAAGTAGAAAGAAAAACAGACCGATCATCAAAAGGATTATCCCAAAGTTTATTTTCAAAAATTTTTTTACATCAAAATTCATCGCTATTTTTCGATGCACGAATACATCGCTCCTTACTTAATACTCTGAAGAATTCTCATTTGGTCTGTCTCTATCATATCACATTCGCTGACACTCTCCAACCCCCTTGAAACGAACACTTTCTAAAAAAATTTTTTACCGCATTAATCAGCATCTGATTTCCAATCAAAAGTAACGAATTCTACATTTTCATCCAGCATTTACTAGATCTAACTAGAAAATATTATTGCTCAAAAACTTACGTCGCTCTTTCAAATATATCAAAAAAATTTGGTTCTATGTCAACTATTGGGAAGGTAATTCGTCTCGAATTATCTTCCTTGCTATTTTCCAAGGATTTTTTAGGTCAATTTTGCAAATCTTGTCCCACCCATATTTTTGAACACCACAAATAAGCCTAACGGCAATTTCTA
>JBHBDS010000153.1:0-5221 GCA_041784625.1 Filifactoraceae bacterium | reverse complement strand
TCTTCCGTCACCGCAAGTGTTTCTTCTATATTCTCTATCTTTTTTCTTGGCATAGTTCCTCTATTTGCTCAAACCGCTGAACCCGGCTGCAAATTTCTCAAAATCAGCAATCGTCTCTTCCATCAAACCTTCACGATCCACTTCGATATTCACTGGAATAACAGGCTCATGTAGCGACATCCGCACCAAAATCCAACCACCATCAAAACTCGCTTTGACACCTTCGTAGTTTGGCGATACGATCTGCCAATTCTTTTCTTGCGTAAATTTTTCGAATTGCTCGAGCACTATAGCGCCGTAGGATTTGAAATCCTCTTCTGTGATCTTGAGGCGAATCTCTCTGCTGTCGAGTGGTTGTCTAAGGTCTGCGATAAGCTTTTGCAATTTCTCGCCCTGTTGATGGAGTTTTGCCGCTTCGACCAACAATTTTGCCACAAGGAAAGTCCCATCGTCGAGAAAATAATTTTCTTCCAGCGCAGCATGTCCCGATGTCTCGATGGCAAGGTACGATTTGTTGTCTTCTTCGGTGTTGATTCGAATCGATTCGTTGATGACATTTTTGTAGCCTCGTTTGAATCGCTTATGAACGCCGCCTCTTTTTTGGATAAACTCCGTGAGCCCATCCGAAGTGATGGAGTCCGTCACGATCACCGAGCCTGGATGTTCTCTTAGCACCACATCGGCAATCATCGCAATCAGGTTGTTTCGGTTGATTTCCATTCCATCGTCGGTCACAATCGCCGCACGGTCAACATCGGTATCAAAGATGATGCCCAAATCCGCTTTATTTTCTAGCACAGCAGATGAAATTGCCTGCATCGCTTCTTTGTTCTCTGGATTTGGCTCATGGTTTGGAAACATTCCATCTGGCTCAAGAAATTGACTGCCCTTGGTATCCGCCCCAAGCGTGGACAACACCTTGGCAAAAAATCCGCCCGCTCCGTTTCCTGCATCGACGATAATTTTCATCCCGTCAAAAGGCTTGTTCATTCCCGTCTCGGCGATGATGAACTTCGCCAGCATATTGGAATAATCCGAAAGAATGTCCATATTGCGAACAGCTGCCCCCGCAATCTCTTCCATCTGCGTATCGTATAGCTCCACTGCCGAGCTTAGGATTTCTGCAATATCTTCTTTTTGTACGCCGCCTTGTGGAGTGAACAACTTGAGTCCGTTGTAAAAAAATGGCAAATGGCTCGCTGTAATCATGATTCCCAAATGGCATAGATAATCTTCCCAAATCGTCGTCATAAACATCGATGGCGTGGTTGCGAGATTACAATCCAAAATCTGCACGCCCTGTTTTGAAAATTCTTCGATAAGTAGCGATTTTATTTTCGGTCCAGACAATCGAGAGTCCATCCCGATGGCAATGCGCAGATTGCTCGTCTTGGTCGTATTTTTTTTCGAGAGCCACCGCAAAATTCCTTTTGCAATTGCTCGGATGTCCGAGTCTTTCATCGTTACTTCTCGCTGATCATTCTCCAGCGCCACTCCCCGAATATCCGTTCCATTTTGTAATTTTAGCAAGCCATTCATCCTTACTTGTCTCCGTATTTCTTCATC
This sequence comes from Filifactoraceae bacterium, assembly GCA_041784625.1. Classification (GTDB taxonomy): domain Bacteria; phylum Bacillota; class Clostridia; order Peptostreptococcales; family Filifactoraceae; genus JAUNKE01. The sequence goes on along the minus strand of JBHBDS010000153.1, from coordinate 3,655 downwards.
AAATCAATTAATATCTGGTTCTTATCCAAGCGATGCGTCGCATCGATAAATCGAATCGTACCTGTGCTCGCACGCATCACAACCGATTGAGTCGTCGCACGATTGTTTCCTACATAGATCACGCCTTTGAGAAAATCGCCCGAGGTCACGCCCGTCGCCGCAAAATATACGTCATCGCCACTCACCAAATCTTCCATCGTGAGGACTTTGGTAATCTCGTCGCCCTCAAGTCCCATCTCGTGGCAACGCTCGAGCTCTTGATCGCTCATCGGACAAAGTCTCGCCTGCATATCGCCGCCGAGAATTTTGACCGCAGCCGCCGTGATGACTCCCTCTGGTGCCCCACCTTGTCCAAATAAAATATCCACGCCTGAATCTTTCATACAGGTCGCAATACCGCCAGCGATATCACCCTCGTTAAACACACGAATCCTTGCGCCCGCTGCACGAATCTCGTCCATGATTCCTTGGTGACGCTCCCGATCCAGCAGAGTTGCAGTGAGCTCTTCCACTGGTTTGCCTAGTGCAGCCGCAACCGACTGAAGATTCTCCGTCACCGACTTGGTGATGTCGATCGCACCCTTCGCTTTTGGTCCGACGATAATTTTATCCATATATGTATCTGGTGCTTTGAGCATACAGCCATGCTTTGCCATCGCAATTACAGCGATTGCATTCGGCAGCCCTTTTGCAATCAGCGAAGTTCCATCCAGCGGATCCACCGCAATGTCAAAAGCAGGTCCATAGCCCGTTCCCACTCGCTCCCCGATGTAAAGCATTGGCGCTTCATCGAGTTCTCCCTCGCCAATCACTACTTCACCACGAATGTTGAGATATTCAAACGCTTTTCTCATTCCTTCGACCGCTGCGCCATCTGCGCCGTTTTTGTCGCCACGTCCCATAAATTTTGCCGACGCAAGCGCCGCTGTTTCCGTAATTCTTACAAGTTCTAACGCAATATTTCTCTCGTCCATATTTCCTCCTAAGAAATTATTTTGCACACCGAAAAACTCTACCAAAGTAAAGCTCCTTCTTCTATTATAGTCTTTTGCCTAGTAATGTTCAACAAAAAAAGAGCGTTATCGCCCTTTTTGTTGTTCTTATGCCAATGCTTTTTTCGCAGTTTCAACGAGTTGTTTGAATCCCTCAGCATCATGAATTGCCATTTCAGAAAGCATTTTTCTGTTGATGTTGATGTTGGATTTTTTCAATCCGTTCATGAATTTTGAGTAGCTAAGACCATATTGTCTCGTACCCGCATTGATTCTTGCAATCCATAGTTTTCTGAAATCTCTCTTTTTGAGCTTTCTTCCTTTGTAGGAATGCGCAAGCGACTTCATCACAAATTCATTTGCAGGTCTGAACAGCTTGCTTCTTGCACCTCTAAAACCTTTTGCTAGCTTCAATATTTTTTTATGCTTTTTGCGAGCATTCAGCGCTCTTTTTACTCTTGCCATTTTGACCTCCTCCTAAATATATGGTAGCAATCTTTCAATTCTTGATTGATCGCCTTTGGTTACGATACCTGCTTGTCTAAGATTTCTTTTTGTCTTAGCACTTTTCTTGGTTAGTATATGTCTTTTGAAAGCCTTTGCTCTTTTTAGCTTTCCACTTCCTGTCGCTTTGAATCTCTTATTCGCTCCACGATGAGTTTTCATTTTTGGCATTGCTAATTCCTCCTTATATTTTTTTCTTTGGCTCCATGATGAGAACCAGATTATTGCCTTCAAATTTTGGATCTTTTTCCGGAACTCCGGCTTCTCCAACCATCTCTACAAATGTTTTGATTACTTGATAACCAATGTCCTTGTGACCAAGTTCTCTTCCTCGGAATCTCACAGCCACTTTGACCTTATCGCCCGATTCCAAAAACTTCGCAGCATTTTTCGCTTTTGTCTTGAGGTCGTTTACATCAATCGCTGGACGAAGACGAATCTCTTTCAGCACAACAACCTTTTGTTTTTTTCTGGATTCTTTTTCCTTCTTCGCTGCCTCATATCGAAATTTTCCAAAATCCATAATCTTGCAGACGGGTGGGTTTGCATTTGGCGATATTTTTACTAAATCGAGATTTTTCTCATTAGCCAAAGCCTGAGCTTCTCTACTTGACATGATTCCTAATTGTTCTCCATTGTCTCCAATCAGACGAATCTCCTTGTCTCGAATTTGCTCATTAATTTGCTGTTCCTTGATAATGTTCACCTCCATAAATGATTATCAAAAATCAATAAAAAAAGACGGATGCAAAAATCCGCCATAAAATCGAATGAAAATAATTCAAATCATTTTATTAACCCTATGAACTCGTAGTTATAAGGTGAGAGCGGACCTCTACTTAATCAACGTTAATAATTATAATCGCAAAGTCCGCTTTTGTCAATGATTTATACAAAATATTTGCCTCAAGCCAAGAAATTTTTTTGGTTGTCATTTCCCAAAGATTCTTCAAAATGTCAAGTGCGGCATTGTTGAAGTTAAAGAAAATGTCCACACAGAAAATTTTCCTCAATCTTCATGGCAACTTTGTTCGCTAATGCTACTTTATATTGAATAATCAATTTTTTCTCTCGCGGAAAAACTATTGCAATTTTTTGCTACGAAGCTGATAGCTATAGAGTCGCTCGAATCCCTCTTTCGCAACCATATTTAGTGCCTCATCTTCGTCCTCTCGAATATCGCACAGCGCTGCCTTACATCCCTTGAGCAGTCCTTTGATTAGCATCGCTTTAAGCAATTTTTTGCCGTAATCGAGATTGCGGAATCTTGGCTCCACAAAAATTCGGTTGATGATCAAATACTCTTTGATAAAAGTTGCGTATCCCATTGCAATCAATCGACCATTTTGCAAGAGACCAAAGGACATTTTTTCTTCGAGCGAGTTTTTGAGATTATTTTCAAAAATATCGCCATAGCCCTCGTCCATTCCTGCGAGCTCTCGATAATCGGTGAACCATTCGTCGGAGATTCCCTCATCGGACAAAATTCCCTGTTCATAAAAATTGGCAAAAGCAAAAAGTTCCCGCTCCATATTTTCGATGCGAAGAGCCATCACCACACCTCGGTCAATCACGTTGAATCCGTGGCGCACCAGTTCATTATCCAGCGCTTGATACGACGAATCGTACACAATTCGGTAGCATGGATCGATCTTCATTTTGGAAAGACGCTCCAGATGCGAACGAATCACATCAGATGGTTGATCTATATCATTGGTTAGCTTATTGATAGTGCACAAGTCAACCGTGTTGTAGCAGCGAATCATAAATCCTTGATCCAACACAACACAGGAGGATGGGTCTGCATTAATCAGCAGTTCTTCAATTTTTCTTATCATGGTCCCCTCCCAAGCTTTTTTTCTATTTTATCAAATATATGATCCATTTTCAATCAGAGCAAACTATTTGTCTTCAAATTTCTATCGATTTATTGCAATTTCCTAAAAATATTGCTATCTGATGCTCGAGAAATTCTTTCATCAAACAGCTGTTTCTTCACGAAAAAAGAACACAGCATACACCATGTTCTATATTAAATGTTCTCAATGAAATATTTCTATGAAATTTTTTTGAATCCGTCAGTTGCTCTCCCGAATTCTGCGCACGTCGTCGTCCATCTGTGCAATCAGGTCGTGGAGATTGGTGAAGGTCATTTCTTC
>JBHBDS010000152.1:0-3151 GCA_041784625.1 Filifactoraceae bacterium | reverse complement strand
TGTGTCGCGACTATTTTCCATGAATCTCAAAAATTTCTACAATCAAATCTCGAAGTATCGAAATTGCTTTGCTCATCAAGCTATTTCCCCGAAAATTATATGAGCCACATTAGCACTTTTTGATTCTTGAAAAAAACAAACGACTACGAACTATTTCTCTTGGATAGTAGTGTTTTATGGATCACATTCTACTTCTGAGACGATACAATCGATTTGCCAAGTATCCACACAAAACGCCTACTACGATCCCTCCGAGAATATCCGTCGGAAAGTGTACGTAGAGATAAAGTCTGGAGAATGCAATCAGCGCCGCAAGAAGAATCGCCAATGCGCCCCACTTGCGATCCCAAAACCAGATCGCCACTGCCGCCGCAAAGCTCGCCGATGTATGTCCCGACGGGAACGAGTAATCGCTCAATCGCTCCACGAGAAGTTTGACCTGCGCAATATCATAGGGTCTAGTTCTTGCGACGAGTGGTTTGAGCACCAAATTCGCGAGCAGGAAAGAGAACAAAAGTGCCAAAAGTATCATCAGGCCCACATTTCCCTTTCTTTCTGGTTGTGGTTTTCGGTGGTAATGCGCCGATCGCTCGAATTGTAGCGGAATATTGCTTGCCATTTGTTTCCGAGATAAGAAAATATATGCCAAGCAGGACAAAATCCCGATCGCAATCCAGATTTCTCCGTGATTGGAAAGTGATGAAAGAAAGAGCATGATTTTATCCATCGTCGGATTTTTGATTGCAGAAAGTGAGTCGAGTATTTTTAGTTCAAAATTTTGCACAGAAACTTCCTTTCAAAATATTTTTAATGTAATATCATTTAGTATCCATTTTTTATGGCATACTTTTTTAGGCTCTTTTAGGACAAAAAAATTTCTCTCTTAAACGCTGTATTTACTTCTGTTTTTTGTAAGAAAAAGTTCTTTCCCAAAACAAAAGCTCTAGCAATCCAACTTATCGGGACTCTCCCAAAATAATCTCAAATGCCCTTTGTACGAGTTCGTCCAATCGCTCTTCTTGACTGCTGAGCGCAAGATAACCTACCATCGTTTCAAATCCTGTTGCATATCGATAGTCGGTCACGTCCGCATTTTTTGGCGGGATGGATTGCGTATTGCGTCCACGTTTGGCAAAATACCATTCCTCCTCCGTGAGCCATTCCTGCGCTCTGAGATGGTGGAGCACCTTCGCTTGGCTCGACGCCTTGGCGAACGAAACCGCTTTTTTGTGAAGCAGATTGATTTTTTCTTTGGGATAGCGCAAAATGAGCTCTTTGCGAACCCTCTGCTCGTAGGTCGCATCACCTATGTACGCAAGAACAATGGGATTCATTGCGCGGATTGTCCCATTGTCCATTGTTTTTGTATTGATAAGAACCTCCTGAAGCGATTAACTCGCCTCACATCATATTTTTGTTCCGCAACAATCCTTGCGATTCAAGAATTGGCTATTTTAGGACTGTATCGATTCATTTAATTTCGTCAAACTGAAGAATGTCATAGCACTTTCATTCTTTTGTCACATTCTACTGCACTATTCGGTATGTTGTCCCCGCTCTAGTGTCGAGAAGTTCTACGCCCATCGCTTTGAGCTGATCTCGAATCGCATCTGCCCTGGCAAAATCTTTATCTTTTTTCGCCTGTGCACGCTGTGCAATCAATTCTTCGATTTCCTTTTCGTCGATATTGCTGCGTTTTTGAATGATATTAAGCACGCCAGTAAGTTCTAAGAATAATTGATGCGCCGCCTGTAGATACTCGAGCGAGCTATTTTCGTTCGTCGTCGTATTGATGTGGCTCACCAGTTCATAAATTGCTGTGATTGCATCTGCCGTGTTGAGGTCATCGTCCATTGCTGCGACAAATTCCTCTTTATACATCGGAAGTTTTGAAAAATTTTCTCTTTCGTCTTCTCTAAGGCTCTCATTTTTTTCGCTTGCCGATTTGATCAAAAACTCCAGCATATCTCTGGAGTTGTAGAGTCTCTCCATCCCCGCTTTTGCTTGGTCGAGCATGTCTTTTGAATAGTTGACTGGACCGCGGTAATGCGCATTGAGCATAAAGAATCGTACAATCTCCAAATCCATCTGCTCCGAAATTTCACGCACGGTAAAGAAATTGCCGAGCGACTTACTCATTTTCTCGTTGTCGATATTGATGAAGCCGTTGTGAACCCAAAAGCTTGCAAATTTTTTGCCTGTAAACGCCTCGGACTGCGCAATCTCATTTTCATGATGCGGAAAAATCAGATCCTGTCCGCCGGAGTGAATGTCGATGGAATCGCCAAGGTATCTGCGGCTCATCACGGAGCACTCGATGTGCCAGCCCGGTCTGCCTTCGCCCCAAGGACTGTCCCAACCGATTTCTCCTTCTTTTTTCTTTTTCCAGAGTACAAAGTCCATCGGATGTCTTTTGCTCGAATTCACATCAATTCTTGCACCAAGGTTCAGTTCCGCCAAGTTTTGACGAGAGAGTTTGCCGTATTCCTTGAATTTTTGTGTATTGTAAAACACATCACCATCGGCCTCATAGGCAAAATCTTTGTCAATCAGCCCTTGGACAAATTCGATGATCTCTGCGATATTATCCGTCACACGAGGATGAACATCCGCTCTTTTGATTCCAAGTCCGTCTGCATCTACAAAATACTCTGCAATATAGCGATCAGCAATTTCAAACGGTGATACGCCTTCCTCATTGGCTCTTTGGATAATCTTATCGTCCACATCGGTGAAGTTCTGCACAAAAGTCACGTCATAACCACGGTAGGTCAGGTAATTTCGGAGCAAATCGAACATGATGAATGGTCGAGCGTTTCCGATATGAAAAAAATTATATACCGTCGGACCGCAAGAGTACATTTTGACCTTGCCCTCTTCCATTGGTACAAACTCTTCTTTTTGTCTTGTCAATGTGTTATATAGCTTCATACATCCTCCGTTCTTCTCTATCTCTTCCTATTATATGGTATTGTGTTTGCGCTGTCAAAACTAAATCTGAAAATCAAATACCCATTCGCCTAGCTCTTCTTTTGTCAATATATTGCGTGCAGGAATCCCCACCGCCGTCGCTCCTGCTGGCACATCTTTGAGCACGACCGCATTGGCGCCGACTTTGGAATCATCCCCCAAGTGAATCGGTCCCAAGACT
>JBHBDS010000151.1:0-6649 GCA_041784625.1 Filifactoraceae bacterium | reverse complement strand
TTATTCTTCCTCTTCGCCGACGAGCGCAAGCACTTCTTGCTTCAATTCTTCAATATAATTTGCATCCAGCGCACGCACTGCTTGGAAAATCGCATTGGAAAACGCATACGCATTCGAGTTGCCATGCGCCTTTATGAGCACACCGTCCACGCCGAGAAATGGTGCTCCACCAATTTCTTCCGAGTTGAACGCCGACTTGAGCGTTTTGATATTATTTTTCATCAACAGCCCAGCGATTTTTCCTTTGGTCGACGAGAGAAAACTCTCCTTCAGCGAACTCATAATAATGCTGGCGATACCCTCTGCCGTCTTGATGTACACATTGCCCGTGAATCCATCGGTCACGACAACATCCGCCACAACTTCCGTCACGTCACGACCCTCGATATTTCCAATAAAATTAATATTTTCCTGCGCAGAAATTAATTGGTAAGCTTCTTTGGTGAGCTCCGAGCCTTTGCCCTCTTCGCTGCCGTTATTCAACAGCGCAACTTTTGGTCTGCTCTTTCCAATAATTTTTTCGTAGTAGAGTGAACCCATCAATGCAAATTCTTGAAGATTTTTTGGTTTGACATCGGCATTTGCGCCCACGTCAAGCAGCATCGGATTGCCTTTTGGCGTTGGAACAAAAACCGTCAACGCAGGTCTTGAAATTCCCTTGATACGTCCGAGGATAAATAGTCCGCCCGCAAGAAGTGCGCCTGTCGAACCAGCCGAAACAAATGCGTCCGCTTCTTTTTCTTTCACGAGTTTGAGACCAAGCACGATGGACGAATTTTTTTTCTTACGAATCGCCATCGTCGGCTGCTCATCAAAACCAATCACTTCGCTCGCATGCACGATGCGGATTCTGCTTTTGTCCCCCGAAAAACTTTCAAGTTCTCCCGCAATTTTTTCTTCATCTCCAACCATAATGAGTTCAATCCGTGGATCTTTTTGTAACGCAATCAGTCCGCCTTGTACCATTTCCTTTGGCGCAAAATCGCCGCCCATCGCATCGATTGCTATCCTCATAAGCTCTCCTTTGCCTCATAACAAAAAAGCATGTAGCTTATCCACTACATGCCGCTCACTATTTCTCTACAACTTCTCTACCATTGTAGTATCCACATTCCGGACACATTCTGTGAGATAGTTTTGGTTCATTGCATTGTGGGCATTTCACCAAACCCTTTGCAGAAATTTGCATATTTGCCGCTCTTCTCGAACGAGTTGCCGACTTGGCTGTCTTTCTCTTAGGTACTGCCATATGTCCACCTCCTTTATTTTAACAGTTCTTTCAAAATATCAAATCTACTATCAGTCTGCTTTTCACATTTGCAATCTTCTTCGTTGAGATTCACACTGCAACCTGAGCAAAAACCTTTGCAGTCCTCACTACATAGCGGCTGAATCGGCAACGATTGAAGAATCTCACTAGAGGCAAGATCCAGCAAATCAAGCTCTCCATCCTCGATTAAAAAGCTGTCGTACTCGTCATCCCACGAGCGCTGATCCTCCGTCATCAAAACGATTTTGTTCTCGATTTGAATCGGAAAGTTCACATCGGCAAGACAACGTGCACAATCGACCGAAACTTCTGTAGAAATTTCTACATCCATCTCCATCGAGTTGTTCTTGCTTCTAATAATACCTTTGATATGAAGCGGTGTTAAATAACGAATGCCATGCTCATTCTCCAGATCTGCAACCAAAATATGCTCGTCCACATTCAAGGTTTGGCGCTCTCCATTTAGTATCAAGCCAAGATTCATTCTTTCACCCCTAAATTAACAACAATATTATACAGAATCAGACTCACTTTGTCAAGGACAACTGCCTTACACTTTTATGCAAGGCAGCGTCCGATTTTATTTTCAAAAATTATCCTACGAGTTCTTTAGTGTCTCTTGCGATAACAAGCTCTTCGTTTGTTGGAATGCAGAATACTGCAACTTTCGAATTGTCTGTCGACACAAGCGTATCTTTTCCTCTTACATTGTTTCTTGCATCATCGATTTCGATGCCAAGTCCTTGAAGATTGCTACAGATTTCTTTTCTTGCATCAATCGAGTTTTCGCCAAGACCCGCTGTAAATACGATCGCATCTACGCCGCCCATTTCTGCCATGTAAGCGCCGATGTATTTTTTAACACGTTTGTAGTAAGTGTCAAGCGCAAGTTTTGCACGATCATTGCCTTGCTCCGCCGCTTTTTCGATATCTCTAAAGTCTGAGCTCACGCCAGAAATTCCGAGCACGCCCGATTTTTTGTTGAGAACATCGTTCACTTGAGCAGCAGTAAGGTTTAGTTTGCCCATGAGGAAGGTGACGATCGCTGGGTCCATGTCGCCACTTCTTGTTCCCATGATAAGTCCTTCAAGTGGTGTGAATCCCATCGATGTATCCACTACTTTTCCATTTTCAATCGCTGCAACTGACGCACCGTTTCCAAGATGGCAAGTGATAATTTTTAGATCTTTAATATCTTTTCCAAGAAGCTCAGCAGCTCTTTGGCTCACATATTTGTGGCTTGTTCCGTGGAATCCATATCTTCTCACGCCAAACTCGGTGTAATACTCATATGGAAGCGCATAGATGTAAGAAGAAGCTGGCATTGTTTGATGGAAAGCCGTATCAAATACAGCAACCATTGGAACATTTGGAAGAATTTCTTGGCAAGCTTGGATTCCCACAAGATTTGGTGGGTTGTGAAGCGGTGCAAGCTCGATTGTTTCTTCAAGCGCTTTGATCACGTCTGCGTTGATCACAACGGATTGCGCAAATTTTTCTCCCGCATGAACCACACGATGACCCACTGCCGAAATCTCATCCATATTTTTGATCGCACCATGCTCTGCACTTGTGAGCGCAGCCATTACATTTTCCAGTGCAATTTTGTGATCTGGCATCGGTGTTTCGATAACAACCTTATCCATTCCAGCAATTTCATGCTTAAGTACAGAACCCTCGATTCCAATTCGCTCAACCAATCCGATCGCCAATACCGATTCGTTCTCCATGTTGATTAGCTGATACTTTAGCGAAGAACTTCCGCAGTTAATAACTAATACTTTCATCAATACCTCCCATATATTTTTCGCAAAAAGCGATTTGGTACAAAAAAATGGCGGGAATATGTGGGAATCGAACCCACCCAAGAAGCTACTAACCCCTCGAACCAGTTTTGAAGACTGGCGGGCACACCAGCACCCATCTACTCCCAATCTTATACATTTTAACACGCCCAAAAATATATATCAAGAATTTTTATAGGTTCACAAAGATTTTTTTCGAAAAATTTTTTCGTGTAAATTCTCAAAACAAATTCCCAAAGTAAATTCTAGTTCCAAAGAAAAGAAGCGTTTAGTCCGAGACGTATTTTTTGCAAAAGTAATTTCCGCTTCAAAAAGAGCCCGACCTTTGTTCAAAAGTCAAGCTCCATTCTTCTCTTATGCAATTAAAATAGCAAATTTTGGTTTCCGTACAGAAGCAATCTCGCAATCCCCATAGCAATCATATGCAGCGGATAATAGTAATAAAAAAATTTGCCGATCCATTTATTTTCGCCACGTTGTCCATTATATCTTTTGATAAAGAAAAGCGAATTGAGCGTTGCAAACTGAATGATCGCATACAGTTTGTCAATCGCAAAAAAGTATACGAGCACATAGGAAGCAATCCAAATCGTCAGCCACATCGCTTGCTTTTTGAAATCGCCCCGATTCGTATAAAAATACATGATGCTCACCGCCGCCACCGATGACCAATCCGCTGGAAAAGTAATAGCGCAGACCGCAATAATTCCAAGAACTTTTACCACTGGCTTTTGCTCCGAATCCAGAATCATCAAGAGCAACACACTGCATGCGAGCGTCCACGCAACGCTGGTTTGATTAAAAAATCCATGCTGAAAAGGAATGTATGAAAGTCCAAACGCAAAGCAATACGCAAAATGAGACACAATCGCAAGCACAAACAATCGCCTGAAATAATTCCACTTGTTCGATGTGTAATGAAATCCCTCCGCAACAAAAAACCACATCAGCGGAGCCGTCAATCGCCCGATGATGTGCATCCCCATCGGAACAACTCCCACCGAAAATCCTGGAAACAAAAGCCACGCCAAATGATCCATCGTCATCGCAATAATGGCGATCATCTTAATGTAGTTTGCCGTGTAGCGAGAATTCGCCGCCCTGTCATTCATAGAAATCTCCTTGATTATTCCAAATTTTTCTCTTGTATACCCAAAGATGTCCATCGCCAAGCCAAGCTGCGCAAAAAGATGGTGCTGCCAAACGAGAAAATCTCATTCAGCAACACCATATTTTTCGTCTACCACAGCCGAAGTTTCCCTCGGCCTAGATTTTTTTTGAAACAAATTGATGATTCTCATCGGAAAAATTTTTCGCATTCAATTTTTCCCAATTGATACTCCGCTATTTATTGTAAAAAAATATTTACTAATTTGCTTTGTCTACAATAATATATGGTTGTAGCTGATATGGTTTCGCTGCCACTTTGCGGTCATGCCACATATAGAACCATCGCTCAAGCGGATAGAAATAATATCCATCTTGCCAGTGGTCGGATGTGTCGTATGGATCAGCAAAGATGAGCACGTCATCCCCAATGCTTGGCGTTCCGTTATTATCGTAGCCGATGATTGCCTGCCAGTGTCCATCCCAGTCAACCCACTCAACCATGATTGGGCGTCCCGCATTGAGATGTCCTGTCAACCATTTTACAAAATACGAATCCTTTGCATCCTCAACCCAAGCCTCTGTATCCGCTTTGTTCTCGGAAGAATAAAGACTCACGCCAAGGAATGTCGGTTTGATGTTGCCAAGATCGTTCTCAGCCACGCCATCTGCTTCGGAAGTGAGTTGAACCGGCGTAGGGTCAGCAATGTAGCTTGACTCAAGAATTTTCACACCTTGCTCCATTTCAAAAAATTTGTGAAGCTGTGCGACATCCGTTCCGTACTCTGGGAAGTTGTTCGCTGAGCCTGGCAACGAGCCTTCTGTTTCCCAGTCGGAATGCGAACCCATAATGACTGCGAGATCCATTTCGCTGTAATTATCTATGTTAAAATGTTCCAATACCATTCTCGCCATCGCATTTCCACATGACCATTCTGTCGTCTGCTGCATTGTTTTGAACTGCGGAATAATCGTTAGCTGATCATCCGACACCATGTTGTAGAAATCTGGCGCCTTAAAGAATTTGGAGTTCGGATTGTTTCCTGCACCTGCGTAAGCATCCGCTCCAGCATACTCATCAAAATCCTCACTCTCCAGTAGTTCTGGCATTACATTACCACTTGTCACAGTTTCTGTTGTTTCTGTTTCTGATGTCTCAGCAGTTTTCTGACATCCTGCAAAAATTACTGCTGCCACCATTGCTCCGAGCATCAAGGCTCCCAAACGTTTTTTCATCAAAGTTCTCCTTAAAATAATATTTGTTGTTTTTCACAACTCGGCATATTGTATCACCCTGCGCAAAAAATTACTATTATTTTTTACAAAAAACTCGATATTTTTTTGAAAAACCCAAAAGATTGTCTCAAAGAACTAACAAAAGATTTCGAAACACACCGTATTATTCGAAAATTGACGATAACAAAGTTGAGTCAAGTATTGTTACACTCAATATTGTGCAGCGACATTACATATGTTTTTGCACAATATTTTTGACGAACTTACTTTTGCCAAGTTCCTTTTGACATTTTTTCTGTAAAAGATTCATCGCAAAAAAACAGCAGAACGTGCTGATCCGCTGCTTGTTCTGCCAAAAAAATTTTGGTTTATCGAAATATATTGCAAAAAATCCCTCTGTTATTTGCTTTCTCGAGCAAATATTTCTTGGATTTTCTTCTCCAGTGCATCGGCAAGCTCACGATGTCCCTCCGCTGTCAAATGCATAAAGTCTAGCTTGTTGTATGCCGTGACAAAATCATTCGCATCCATAAAATGGCAGCCTAGCAACTCGGCGATCGTCTCGTATTCTTTTGCCAATTGCTGCGATTTTTCTGCGCAGCCTTTGCCCATCGTCGATGCGACAAAGGTATTTTCATATTCTTTTTCGATATTTTTTGGGGTGACGATCAATATATTTGGCTCGCTTTCCCAGCAGTCGGTGCTGATTGCTTTTTGCAAAAGTCGCTTGAGCCCCAGCGCAATGCAAGCTGGCGACGCACCGAATCGTTCTTTGGTATCATTTGTCCCGAGCATCACGACAAGGAGCGAGATCGGCTTGTGCGTGAGCAGGCACGGCATAATGTACGATACGCCCGACAATCCTTCTTGCAACGGATCTTCAAAACTCGTCGTCCGACCCGACAATCCCTCTTCGATCACCAAATAATCTTCGCCGAGCTTTTTTTGCAAAAGATGGGTCCAGCGTTCTTCCTCCGAAAAACGCCCCAAATCCTCCGCACGAAAACCATGCGTGTTGGAATCCCCAAAACACAAAATATGTTTTTTCATCTATTTTTCCCTTTCAAATTCTCCTGAGTCTATTTGTTCACTCATCATACCCTATTATACCCTATTGCGCTAGACTCAATCGAAACGCACCATTTTGTTCAAAACAAAAAGGATATCTCATTCATAAAAATTATCATTCGAAATACGAAATATTTTTGTAAACAAATATATATAAATATAT
>JBHBDS010000150.1:0-9536 GCA_041784625.1 Filifactoraceae bacterium | reverse complement strand
CTTTTGCGAACATGACAAAGTAGTACTTGCCAATGAAGAATCTCAAAATGGCATTTGTGACCGTTGTGGAAACGAAGTTGTCCAGATGGAAAAAGATGTTTGGTTCCTTCGTATCCGTGAATATGCAGACAAATTGCTCGACGAGTTGCCAAACCTTGATTTTCTTCCAAGAATCAAACTGGAGCAGGAAAACTGGATCGGTCGTTCTTATGGAGCGGAAGTCGATTTTAAGGTAAAAGATACCGACGTTACGCTCAGCGTTTTTACTACAAGACCAGACACCTTGTACGGAACAACCTTTATGGTCGTTGCGCCAGAGCATCCAATGCTTGAAGAATTAGAGTCCAAAATCCAAAACCTCTCAGAGATTCAAGACTATCAGCAACAAGCGAAAAAGAAAACGGAATTTGATCGTGTTCAGCTCGCAAAAGATAAAACGGGCGTATGCATCCAAGGACTTACTGTAATCAATCCAGTGACAAATCAAGAAATGCCGCTTTGGGTTTCAGATTATGTGATGATGGGCTATGGAACGGGCGCCGTCATGGGTGTTCCTGCGCACGATAGCCGTGACTGGGAGTTTGCAAAAAAATTCAACATCCCAATTGTTGAAGTAATTTCTGGCGGAAATATCGAAGAAGGTGCTTTTGATGATGTCGAAAATGGAGTAATGATCAACTCCGAGATTATCAACGGACTTTCTCCTCGCGCCGCAATCGAAAAAATGACCGCATATCTTGAGGAAAAAGGATTGGGCAAAAAGAAGGTCAACTATAAAATGAAAGATTGGGCTTTCAATCGTCAAAGATATTGGGGAGAACCAATTCCGATTATCCACTGTCCCGACTGCGGTATGGTTCCTGTTCCAGAAGAGGAACTTCCACTTCGCCTACCAGTCGTTGACAACTATCAGCCAACAGACACTGGAGAATCCCCTCTTGCAAACATCGAAGAATGGGTTAATGTAAAATGTCCATGCTGTGGAAAAGATGCGAAGAGAGAAACGGACACTATGCCACAATGGGCTGGTTCATCGTGGTACTTCCTACGCTATATCGACCCAAGAAACAACGACGCACTCGCTTCCAAAGAGGCGCTTGACTACTGGGGAATGGTTGACTGGTACAATGGTGGAATGGAGCACGTAACACGCCACTTGATCTACTCCAGATTCTGGCATCGATTCCTTTATGACATCGGCGTTGTTCCTCACAAGGAGCCTTATGCAAAAAGAACGGCACAAGGTCTAGTGCTTGGCAGTGACGGCGAAAAAATGTCTAAATCTCGTGGAAATGTAATCAATCCGAACGAAATCATCGAAAACCATGGAGCAGATACGCTGCGAACCTACACGATGTTTATCGGCGAATATGAAAAGCCAGCGATTTGGTCCGACGCAAGTTTGCGTGGATGTAAACGATTCCTAGATCGTGTGTGGAAACTTCAGGAAATGGTTCGTGATGAAAAAGGATATTCGCAAAAACATCAATCCTTGATGCATAAAACCATCAAAAAAGTTAGTCTGGATCTTGAGGCGATGAAGTTTAACACTGCAATCGCTGCGCTGATGACTGCGATCAACGAGTTCTACGACAATGAATATGTTACCAAAGATGAGCTAAAAGATTTCATCACCCTACTCTATCCAATTGCACCACATATCACCGAAGAAATTTGGGAAATGCAAAATTTTGGAGGAATGCTCAACGAAGCAACTTGGCCAAGCTGGGATGAAGAACTTACAGTAGATGACATCATCGAAATTCCAATTCAAATCAATGGGAAAATGCGTGGAAAAATCGAAATTGCAAAAGATGGCGACATCAATCAAGCAAAAGAGCTCATCAAGCAAGATGAAAAAATCTACTCCTTCATCGACGGAAAAGAAATTGTAAAAGAAATTTTTGTTCCAGGAAAAATCTTTAATATCGTTGTAAAATAGCAAAAAAACGGGGCTCCCATTCGGGAGCCCTAATTGATTAGAAGTTTGTTCTTTCTGCCATTGCTTTGTAAGTTTGGTATCTTTGTTTTGCATTTTCTTCTGCAATTGCGAATAGTTCTTCAGCAATTTCAGGGAATGTGCTCTTAAGTGAAGTGTATCGAACTTGTTTATCCAAGAATTCACGGAAACTTGCAGTTGGCTCTTTGGAATCCAAGATGAACGGATTTTTGCCTTCTTTTTTGAGTTCTGGATTGAATCTATATAGATGCCAGTATCCAGCCTCTACTGCTTGTTGTGTATTTGCTTGAGTTCTTCCCATACCTTCTTTTAGACCATGGTTGATACATGGTGCGTATGCGATGATGAGGGATGGTCCATCATATTTTTCTGCTTCAAGCAATGCTTTTGTCAGTTGATTTTTATCTGCGCCCATTCCAACCTGTGCCACGTAAACGTATCCATAAGTTGTAGCAATTAGACCAAGGTCTTTCTTCTTCACTCTCTTACCAGATGCAGCAAATTTTGCAACTGCTCCTACTGGTGTCGATTTAGAAGATTGACCACCTGTGTTGGAGTAAACTTCTGTGTCAAACACAAGAATATTTACATTTTCACCCGATGCGATTACATGATCCAATCCGCCGTATCCGATGTCGTATGCCCAACCGTCGCCACCAAAGATCCAGATTGATTTTTTGATGAGGTAGTCTTTGTTGTCAAGAATTTTTTCAGCAAGCTCTTTTCCTTCGCCAGATACTTCTGGAAGAAGTTTTAGAAGCTTCATTGTAGCCGCTTTGCTTGCTTTGTCGTCGTTCATTCCGTCGATCCACTCTTGTAGAGCCGCTTTCGTATCATCGGAAATTGATTTAGTCATCAACTCTTCTGCATGCGCTTTGATTGTTGCTTGAATTGCTTTTACCGCAACAGCCATTCCGTATCCATACTCCGCATTGTCTTCGAATAGAGAGTTCGCCCAAGCAGGACCTTTGCCAGCAGCATTTTTGGTGTATGGTGTCGCAGGAGCAGATCCTCCCCAAATAGAAGAACATCCAGTCGCATTTGCAATTACCATGCGATCGCCGAATAGTTGAGTTACCAGTTTTGCATATGGAGTTTCTCCACAACCTGCACAAGCTCCAGAGAACTCGAGAAGTGGTTGTTTGAACTGGCTGCCTTTGATGCTTGTATCAGGCATCAAATCCTCTTTGTATCCAACTTCTTTATGAAGTTTGTTGTAGATTTCTTGTTCGTCAAGTTGTGTATCAAGTGGAACCATTGTAAGCGCACGCTCGCCTTTTTTGCCTGGGCAGATATCTGCACAGTTTCCACATCCTGCACAATCAAGTGGAGAAACTTGGATTTTGTATTTCAATCCTTCAAGTCCTTTACCGATTGCTGGAAGTGTTTTGATGTCGCCTACTTTTGCTTGTTCTTCATCTGTCAACAAGAACGGACGAATCGATGCGTGTGGACAAACGAATGAACATTGGTTACATTGAATACAGTTTTCTGGATTCCACTCAGGTACGCTGAATGCGATTCCACGTTTTTCGTATGCTGCTGTTCCATGTGGGAATGATCCATCTTCTCTCCCTACGAAGGATGATACTGGAAGTTTATCTCCTTTTTGTGCATTCATCGGTCTTAGGATATTTGTGATGAATTCTGGGTCATCATTTACTTCTGTTGTTGTAGCATCAACAGCATTTGCCCATGACGCAGGAACTTCCACTTTAACAATATCCGTAATTCCACGATCTACTGCAGCATTATTAAGGTCAACGATTTTTTGTCCTTTTTTTCCGTAAGATTTTACGATCGAATCTTTTAGGTATTTTACCGCATCATCCACAGGAATTACTTCGGTCAATTTGAAGAATGCACTTTGCATGATCATATTGATTCTTCCGCCTAGTCCAATATCTTCAGCGATTCCAGACGCGTTAATTGTATAGAAGTTAATGTTTTTCTCCGCAATATATTTTTTCAAAGATGCTGGTAGATGTGCATCAAGTTCTTCTGCATTCCATTTGCAGTTTAATACAAATGTTCCACCTTCTTTTAGTCCATCTACAAGATCGTATTGATTTACATATGCTTGGTTGTGGCAAGCGATAAAATCTGCTTCGTCAATCAGATAAGTTGAACGAATTGGAGAGTTTCCGAATCTCAAGTGAGATACAGTGATTCCTCCAGATTTTTTGGAGTCGTAAGAGAAGTATCCTTGCGCATACATATCAGTATGGTCACCAATAATTTTGATTGCAGATTTATTTGCTCCTACGGTACCATCGGATCCAAGTCCCCAGAATTTACATCTTGTAGTTCCAGGAGTTTTGATGCTGATTTTTTCATCTACTGGAAGAGAAAGCTCTGTCACATCATCCACGATGGAGATGGTGAAGTTGTTTTTCGGCTCAGCAGACATGATGTTTTTGTATACTGCAAGCAAGTCGCTTGGTGTGGTATCTTTCGATCCAAGTCCGTATCTTCCGCCAACGATCACTGGAGCATTTTCTTGTCCAGAGAATAGGCTGCAAACGTCAAGATATAGAGGTTCTCCGATTGCTCCTGGCTCTTTAACACGATCCAAAACAGCTATTGCTTTTACTGTTTTTGGAAGCACGTTCATAAAGTATTCTTTGGAGAATGGTCTGTAAAGATGAACTTTTACAACCCCTGTTTTATGTCCTTTTTCGTTTAGGTAGTCAATTGTTTCTTCAAGCGCCTCAGTAACAGAGCCCATTGCAACAACTACATATTCAGCATCTGGTGCTCCGTAGTAGTTGAACAGCTTGTATTCTCTGCCAGTGATTTTTGCTATTTCATTCATATATCCTTGTACTACATCTGGTACTTGAAGATAGAATGGGTTGGATGCTTCTCTAGCTTGGAAGAAAATGTCTGGGTTTTGAGCCGTTCCTTTTGTGTATGGATGCTCAGGATTTAGTGAACGAGCTCTAAACTCTTTGATTGCTTCTTTGTCAACAAGTCTTTCGAACTCTTTGAAATCGATTTGCTCGATTTTTTGAACCTCGTGAGAAGTTCTGAATCCATCGAAGAAATGTACAAATGGCACTCTAGATTTGATTGCAGCAAGATGCGCAACGCCACCAAGATCCATAACCTCTTGAACAGAACCAGATGCTAGCAATGCAAATCCAGTTTGTCGAGCAGCCATAACGTCAGAGTGGTCGCCGAAGATCGATAGTGCATGACCAGCGATTGCACGCGCGGACACATGGAATACTCCTGGCATCAACTCTCCAGCAATTTTGTACATATTTGGGATCATTAGCAGCAATCCTTGAGATGCTGTATAAGTAGATGTTAATGCTCCTGCAGAAAGAGAACCATGCACAGCTCCAGCCGCCCCTGCTTCTGATTGCATTTCAGTAACTTTTACTTCTTGTCCAAAAATATTCTTCATTCCGTTTGCAGACCACTCATCAACGAGCTCTGCCATTGTTGAAGAAGGTGTGATTGGATAGATCGCAGCTACTTCTGTAAACGCATACGAGGTATACGCAGCAGCGGTGTTACCATCCATAGTTTTCATAACCTTAGACATAATTACCTCCTAAAAATATTATTTGTTATTAATTATTTTCACAGAATCCCCATTTTTTAGCCCAGCAGCATTTCCTTCTTCGATATCGAGGTGCATTTCAAGGAAATAAGATGGTGATACTCTGATTAATACATTTTTGAAAATCACGCCACGCTCGCCTTCAGTTTCAACCATCACTAGATCTTTATCCTTTACATTGAAACGTTCTGCGTCCTCTGGCGTCATGTGGATATGTCTTGCTGCGATGATTACGCCTTCGGAAATTTCGATTTCGCCTTTTGGTCCAACGATTTTGCATCCTGGAGAACCCGCTACATCGCCAGAATCACGAACAGGTGCTGCAACTCCCATAGTTCTCGCATCTGCTGCCGATACTTCTAGTTGTGTCGCTGAACGAGTTGGTCCTAAAATACGAACTTTGCTCAGTGTTCCCTTAGGTCCGATAATATCCACCACTTCTTCCGCAGCATATTGCCCAGGTTGTGATAATGGTTTAAGCTCGGTCAAAGAATACCCTTCTCCAAACAAAGCTTCCAAATCCTTTTTAGATACGTGGATATGTCGATTGGACAGTCCTACATTTACCTGCATAGTATTTTGCTCCTTTATTAGAAATTCTCATATCATTATACAACGAAATTTCAATAATATCAAATTTTTTTATTTCATTTTTTCCTTGAAATATGAACTTTTTCAGCAATGTATGAGTTAGTAGTTAATAATTTTAATGGACTTGCCAATCGACAAGCCCATTTTATTAAATCGATAGAAAAATTTATTCAATCCCAAAAAATCTACAAGCATTGTGATAAGTGATGCTGCATAGTTCTTCATATGGAATCTGCAATATCTCTGAAATTTTTTGCGCCACAAAATGCACATTCATCGGATTATTTCTTTTCCCTCGAAGCGGAACTGGTGTCAAATAAGGCGAATCCGTCTCAATCAGCAGTCGATCCAACGGAACTTCTTTCACTGCCTCGATTGGCGTGGACGCATTTTTGAAGGTGATCGGCCCAGAAAACGAAAAATACGCATTGAGCTTTTTGTATTCTTTGACCATTTCTGCACTCTGACTGTAACTATGGAGCACAAATCTGGTGTCCTTGGTCGTCTGAGAAATAATATCGTACGTGTCTTTTGTGGCATCTCGTGAGTGAACAACATATGGCAACTGAAGTTCTTCTGCCAAAAGAATTTGTTCTTTAAACCATTTTTTTTGAACATCTCTCGGTGCAAAATCATAGTAATAATCGAGCCCGATCTCGCCAATTGCAACAACTTTTGGATCTTTTGCCCAAAGTCGCAACAAATCCATCTGAGAATCATCAATCGTCGATGCTTCATGAGGGTGAATTCCCACTGTTGCATAAATAAAGTCATATTGATTTGCGAGCTCCATGGATCTTTTGGAGCCATCGAGCGATGCACCGACATTGACAAATTTCTTTACGTCACTTTTTTGGATCTGCTCAATCAATTCATCTCGGTCAAGATCAAATGCTTCGTCGTCAATATGAGCATGCGTATCGAATAACATACTACAGTACCTCAACGCCTGAGGCAATCTTGCTCAGCGATAGAATCTCAAGCTCTGAATCATCTGCTGTTGCTGCCGAGAGAATCATCCCCTCCGACATCAATCCACGAATTTTTACTGGTTTTAGATTCGCAACAACGACAACTTTTTTGCCGACCAATTCTTCTGGTTTGTAGAATTTTGCGATTCCTGATACGATTTGTCGTTCTTCACCGCCCATATCGAGCTTAAACACCAAAAGTTTATCCGCATCTGGATGTTTGTAACATTCTTTTACTTCGCAAACTCTCAGTTCCATTTTTTTGAAATCATCGTAGGCAATCGTCTCTTTGTGTTTTATTTCAACCTTTGGCTCTTGTGCTTCTTCTTTTGGTGCGAACAATTCTTCAAGGAATTCCGTCTCTTGCTCAATGTCGATTCGAGGGAAAAGATTTTCGCCTTTTTTCACGATTGTTCCTGCTTTGCTTAGACCAAATTTTTGTGCGGATTCAAAAGTTTTTAGTTCATCGGTCACGCCAATTTGCTCAAAAATTTTGCTCGCTGTATCGCTGAGCATTGCGCTCATCATTACCGCAGAAATTCGAAGCGACTCGACCAAGTTGTAGAGAACCGTTGCCAGCTCCGCCTTGTTTGCCTCATTTTTTGCAAGCACCCATGGAGCCGTTTCGTCGATATATTTGTTGCTGCGACGAATCACTTTATTGATTTCTTCAAAAGCATCGCTGAATCGCAGTTCGTTCATCGCATCATCCACTCTTTGGTACAATCCCGACGCAAGGTCTTTTAGTTCATCATGTACACCACCAGTAACAGTAGACTCTGGCAGTTTTCCGTCAAAATATTTTTCTACCATTGAAGTGGTACGAGAAAGCAGATTCCCCAAGTCATTTACAAGGTCAGAGTTGATTCTTGTCAAGAAATTTTGGTTGGTGTAGTTTCCATCTTGTCCAAACACAAATTCACGGAGCAAGAAATATTTGAGCGCATCGGTTCCGTATCGCTCGATCAATGGTTCTGGATAAACCACATTGCCTTTGGATTTACTCATCTTGTCTTTGGAAAACATGATCCAGCCGTGACCATATACCATATCTGGCAATGGCAAATCAAGCGCCATCAGAAGCGCTGGCCAAATAATTGTGTGGAATCGAACAATTTCTTTTCCAACCAGCTGTACATTTGCTGGCCAATATTTTTGGAATTCATCGGAGTTTTCTCCATAGTTTAGTGCTGTAATGTAGTTGCTGAGTGCATCAATCCATACATAGATAACATGTTTTGGATCAAATGGAACTTTTACTCCCCAGTCAAAACTTGTTCGGCTAACCGAAAGATCCTCTAGCCCTTTGCTGAAGAAATTGCTGAGCATTTCGTTCTTGCGGCTTTCTGGGTACACAAAATTCGGATGATCACGATAGTAGTCTTCCAATGGTTTTTGATATTTGGAAAGTTTGAAGAAATAAGACTGTTCTTTTCTCTTATCTACAGAGCGTCCGCAGTCTGGACAATTTCCTTCCACCAGTTGTGAGTCGGTCCAAAATGCTTCGCAATCGACGCAGTACCATCCTTCGTACTCGCCGAGGTAGATATCCCCTTTTTCATACAGTTTGGTAAAAATCTCTTCCACCTGTTTTTTGTGGAACTCATCCGTCGTACGAATAAATTGGTCGTATGAGATATCCATTTTTGCCCAAAGTTTTTTGATGTCTTCAATCATTCCATCCAGATACACTTGGGGCTCAAGACCTGCTTTTTGAGCTGCTTTTTGAATTTTTTCGCCATGCTCGTCTGTTCCAGTCAGGAATTTTACGTCATAACCTGTAAATCTTTTGTATCTCGCCAAAGAATCCGCTGCAACCGTACAATAAGTGTGCCCGATATGCAGCCTTCCGCTCGGATAGTAGATTGGTGTGGTAATATAAAATGTTTTGCTCATACGTACTCCTTTATTTTTTATTCATAAAATCTACTTTTACAATTTTGCTTGCGTCAAAATTTGAATTCTTGTTGTTTGCCTCGTAGCTTGTGTTTCCTTTGAGAATCCATTTCTCGCCATTTTTGTAATATGCTTTCAATATTTCGTGGAATTTTCCAAAGTCTTTTCCTTCTGGTAGATTGTATCGGACCTCAAGGATTTGTAAAATTAGGCTTGGTTCAAATTCCAGATAAGAAAAAGTATAAATCAAGTTGCTCAGTTGCTCGACCTCGTCACGATCCAGAGAATTATTTTCTTGCATCATCGAAACGATTTGTCTGAGTGAAATCGAGTCATCATGATATAGCGATTTGCCTCTCGTTTTGATTTCCTCGTCCGAAAGCGGTCGATACTCGGTGATATTTTCATTTTGAATATCAATCAGATATTTGGTAAATTCCACAACCCCATGATTGATATATTCATCACCCACCACAACCGTCGGGTACAAACCACTATGTGCAATTCCTTTGGCAAAACTTTGTTGGATATACTCTTGCAGATATTT
>JBHBDS010000149.1:0-6201 GCA_041784625.1 Filifactoraceae bacterium | reverse complement strand
GCCGTTATTTTCGTTTCGCACAAACTCGATGAGGTGCTCAAAATCTCGGACACCATCACTGTTCTTCGAGATGGCGTGCTGATTGAGACCAAACACAAAGACGCCAACTGGATGAATATTTATGATATTCCTACCTTGGTTGACAAAATGCTCGGCAGAAAAATTTTTAGCTCCATTCCATCCGATCATCAGACAGAAACTCCAGATTCGATCGTGTTGCAACTCGAAAATCTTTCCAGCAACAAAGTAACCGACATCAACCTATCTTTGGCAAAAGGAGAGATTCTTTCAATTTCTGGATTGCTCGGCTCGATGCGAACAGAGCTTCTCAATGCGATTTTTTCCATCGATGCAATCAACGCAGGGAAAATTTTTGCGAATGGAAAACTGGTTCAATTTCTTCATCCAATCGATGCCATCCAGTCAGGAATTGGATTTATCACCGAGGATCGCAAAGACAGTGGGCTGTTTATGGAGCTTAGCATTCTCGAGAATATGAGCATTTGTTCTTACAATCATGCAAATCCACTTCAATTTTTGGACCAGAAGAACGAACGAGAAAGAATTGTTTCTATTTTAGAAAAACTGAATGTCAAATATTCTTCCCTCAACCAAAAAGTCAAAGAGCTCAGCGGTGGCAACCAGCAAAAAATTGCCATTGGAAAATGGTTGATTGCTAATCCAAACATTATCTTGCTAGATGAGCCGACTCGAGGGGTCGATGTTGGAGCGAAAGAAGAAATTTACAAAATTATGTTTTCTCTCGTAAAATCTGGACAGTCGATTCTGATGGTTTCATCCGATACGGAAGAAATTCTGCGATTATCTGACCGCACCGCTGTGATGCGCAAAGGAAAAATCGTTGCACAATACGCTCAAGAGAATATCTCTACCAAAAATATTTATGGAATGGAATAAGTGAAATATGATTCAAAACACAAAAAAATTTATTTTTAATTACGGGACGCTGCTTTTTCTTTTGCTCTTGATTCTTTTTTTCTCGCTATCGTCCCCTAGTTTCTTGACCGTAAAAAATATTACCAATATTTTGCGCCAAATTTCGATCATCGGTATTTGCACAGTCGGCGCAACGATGATTATTCTCTCGGGTGGAATCGACCTTTCGATCGGCTCCATTCTTGCGCTCACCGGCGTCATTATGGCAAAAATGATCACAAGCGGCGTTCCCATTTTTCTCGCAGCAATCGTTACAATAATTGTTGGCATACTGCTCGGATTTTTTAACTCGCTGCTCATCAACGAACTAAAAATCCCACCACTGATTGCAACGCTGGGAACCATCACCATTTATCGAGGTCTAGCATTTATCATCACCAAAGGAACAGCGATTTTTGGTTTCCCAGAGAGTTTTCGCTTCATCGGGCAAGGTTATGTCGGACCAATTCCAGTGCCCGTCCTCATCCAAGTGGGCGTCTATCTGATTGGATTTATCATATTATACAAGACAGCGCTCGGACGATACATTTACAGCGTAGGCAGCAGCGAAAAAGTTGCCTACTTATCTGGTGTCGATGTAAAAAAAGTCAAGTCTTTTGTCTATACTTTCTCTGGCTTCTTGGGAGCGATCGCTGGAATCGTGATGCTCTCTCGTCTGAACAGCGGATTGCCCAACACAGCGACGGGATTTGAACTCGATGTGGTCACCGCCGTTGTGCTAGGAGGAATCAGCGTAACAGGCGGCGAAGGACGATTGGAAAAATCTATTCTTGGATGCCTCATCATCGGAATATTATCCAACGGAATGATTTTGCTTGGAATCCAAGAATATTTTCAGATGCTTGCCAAAGGAATCGTGCTGATTCTAGCAGTAAGTATCGATACGAATTTAAGAAAGAATGTGAACTCCTAATGAATATTGAAAAAATAGTCTGCGCTGTCCAAAAAAATAGTGCAAAAGTAGAACAATTTCTCGGCTACAAAAATCGAGCGATCCCTCCTGTCATATCCAAAAAAATCACAGAAGAGCTCGGTAATTTCGGCAGCTTGATCGAGCCTCAAGCGCATTACCTACTCCACATGGACGCAGAGTCTCCCTATGCCGACATTCTCTATTCGGTCGGCGAGAAGATCAATACGAGGATAAACGAATATTTTTCCAGTGGAGAAACGATGCGTGGACTCATACTGGATAAAATCGCTGTCGTTACACTCGATACGATTAAGGATGAACTGATTGCCGAAATTCACCAAAAAACGGGATATTTCGTCACTCAAGAAATGTATCCAAGCAGTCCAAATTTTCCGCTGGAAAAACAGGCGGAAATATTCCACTCTTTCGATGGCGTCAATGATATTCAAATCAACGAATACCACCAACTTTTCCCAATAAAAAGCGTGGCACTTCGGTTGTTATTGTCTCCCAAAATGAAATTGTACAATCGCTGCGAATCTTGCCAATCCAAGTGCGAGGCCGCTCTCTCTGATGAAGAAAATGCGTATGAATTCTTTTTGGATAAAGCACAGAAATACACCAAAGCAAAATATTCTTCTCTTGGATTGACAGAGGAGCTTTTTGAAGATAATATCAAAGATATTGAAGTTTGGGCAAAGCATTATTTTAACTCGACAGGAAAAAGAGGAATTGATTCGAGGCATTTCGAGTGGATTGATTCGATTCTTGAGGCAAAAGTCATCAAGCTTGGGCGTTTGCAATTTGAAGTAATGGATGTCGTTCCAATACCACTTCCCGAAAACACTTTGGCATTAAATGTTCATATTCGTGCGGAGGAAGACTTCTCGAGAAAAAGTTGTATTGAGTCATATCAAAAAGCTTTTGACTTTTACACAAAAATGAATTTCGAGTTTGAACGGATTGCCTTCTTTTGTGATTCGTGGCTGCTTTATCCCGATCTGAGCAAGATTTTGCCTTCAAGAAGCAACATCTTGCAATTCAGCGCCGATTACGAAATTATCTCTGTCGATCAGGGACACTCGCAAATGGAAGAACGTGTGTTTGGAATGGTCTCCGAAAATCTCGATGCCTACCCCGCACAAACTTCTTTGCAAAATAATTTGCGCCAGTGGATCGCAGATAAGAATTCCGTCGGAAAAGCGCTCGGTTATTTTGTCTGCATGCAGGAAGAAATGATGAAAAGGAAAATATGAAACCATTTTACTCACTCAACGACTATCTCAAACAACATTTTGATACAAAAATCGTCAAGCTCGCCTTGGATGGTGGTTTCACCTGTCCAAATCGTGACGGAAAAGTTGGTGTGGGCGGTTGCATTTTTTGCTCAAGCTCGGGATCGGGAGATTTTGCGGGCGATCGCAGGCTGTCCATCGCAGAGCAGTACGAGTCTCAAATCGAGCTCCTTCGCCCAAAATGGCCTGAGGCAAAATATATCGCCTACTTCCAGAATTTCACCAATACGTACGGCTCGATAGAAAAATTATCAGCTCTCTACGATGAGGCTCTCTCACAAAAGGATGTCGTCGGACTAGCGATTGCGACCAGACCAGACTGCCTCTCGGACGAAATCATCGAGCTGCTTGCGAAGTATAACCAGCACACTCATCTGTGGGTGGAACTCGGCTTGCAGACCATTCATCAGCATATAGCTGACTGGTTCAACCGTGGCTATCTACTCGAAGAATATGATTTAGCGATGCAAAAACTTTGCCAGCACAACATAAAATCGGTCGTCCATCTGATAGTCAATTTGCCAGGCGAAAGTGTAGGTGACCTCGAGCAAAGTCTGGATTATGTATGTAGCTCTGGCGCATGGGGCGTAAAGATTCAGATGCTCAACATACTCCGCGGCACAAAACTTGCCGAGCAATACGAAAAAAATCCTTTTTCCCTTCTGACTGCCGACGAATACATCGAAACAGTGTCGAATCTGCTCACGAGGATTCCACAAAACATGGTGGTTCATCGCTTGACGGGCGATGGCGACAAAAAAAGCCTGCTCGCTCCCAAGTGGGTAGCAAACAAGCGTTATGTGCTCAATGGTATTCAAAAATATATGAGAGAAAATGAGTTGTTTCAAGGGAAAAATGTCGAATAATACAGCAATACTACTTAGTCCCTTTTGCTAATTCAACCTTGAAACTTGTTTATATGAGAACTTTTCAAGGCAACAATTAAACAATGAGAATCTCCGTCGAAATGAAATTATCTCATAAACGCATTGTCATTTTTTTTGAGTGAAAATCACCCTATCTATCTTTGAGAATCCATTACATTATCCCATAAAATAAAAATCCTAAACCGCCGCCTATGATCAGCAGGATGATAGGCGATGTTTTTTTGTAAAGATAAATTGCAAGCACAATGGCAGCAATCATATAGCTTTTGTAATCGACCATCGAGAGCGGGAAAAGTTTCATCCCTGCAAGAAAAATCACTGGCGCAACGCAAGGACGAATCCCTTTCATGATACGCTGAATAATTTTGCTTTCGCCATTTTTTTTGTAATAATCTGCCAAGAACATCGAAAGGATAATCTGCACGAGCACAACAGAAACAGTTGCGACGCTCGCTCCAAGGATGCCTGCTGTCTTGAAGCCAACAAAAGTGGATGCGTTTATCGCAAGCGGTCCAGGCGAAATCTGAGAGAGTCCGACCAAATCGACAAACTGCTCTGCCGAAATGATTCCATAACGATTCACCACTTCCTCCTGCACGAGCGATACAACGGCATAACCTCCCCCAAAGCTCAGCGCACCGATCTTCAAAAATGTAAAAAATAATTTACTCAGCATCTTTGTACCTCCTACTCGAGTAGAGAAGTAGTCCGCACAATCCGCCGATTAGCAGCACGGTGAACGAGGACATCTGAAACACATAGAGCATAACAAGTGAAACGACTCCGAAAATAATCGACACACCTTTGTAGTTGGTTTGCTTGATGATAGAAAATATCGCCAGTCCAATCAGCACGATAACCGTTGAACGAATCCCAAGAAATATTGCTTGAATCACTTTTGATTCCGAGATGAGATCAAAAACCGATGCCAGAATCATAATCGAAACAAAAGCTGGCATTATCACACCAGCTGCTGAAGAAAGCGCACCCATCGCCCCACCGATTCGATGGCCGACAAACACGCTCAAATTGACGATGATCGCCCCTGGTAGTCCCGTTGAAAAAGCGACCGCATCCAAAAAATCCTGCTCTGAAATCAATTTTCTTTCTTTCACAATTTCGTTTTGGACAATCGGAATCATCGCAGGACCACCGCCGAGCGTAAACAATCCGATTTTGAAAAATGTCAGAAACAAATTCCCGTTCATTACAGCACTCCCTTGCGAATCAATTCCTCACGAATATCCTTCCAGCTGTAAACTCTTTTCATATTGTGATGTCCTGTGTCACGATTGTATGGCGCATTCATCAACAGCACTTCAATGCCACCCTCGGCGATGTCCTCGCTTGCTGTCGGATGATCCTCAAAGAAGAAATCGCAGCCGAGTTTTTCTGCAAGCTCTCTCTTGTTTGGCGAACCAAGCGTATGCAGTGGCAAATGCCCGAGTCCGACGTCATTGAGCCAGATTTGTGTTTTTTCTCGAAGATCCTCTCGTCGTGCAGTGATGATATGCACTTCATGTCTTTCGGAAAGTTCTAAAACTGTTGTGAGCGCTCCATCAAGCAGCGGTGCAATGAACATAATTCCTTTGCCCTCGCCAATAAAAAATTCTTTGAGCTCCTCGTCGGTCGCTTGATACAGCGCACGAAAATCATATTCTGTTACTGTATCAAAATCAATATCTACATTAAAATGTTTGTTCAAATGCGGAATGAAATATCCTGGATCAGTAAGCGTCCCGTCAATATCAATTCCAATCGTATATTTTTCTTTCATTGATTTCCTTTTCTATAATTATACAAAGTCGCTTTGTCATCGCAGAGTCTAATTCAAAGCCATATTATTTCGAGGCAAAGACTCGTCCCAACTCGATACATAGCTTCATGCACTATCCCTCAAAACTTTTCTGTGATTTGCTCGCATTAATCTTTTACCAGACCAATTTGTCAATGATTGGATCAACGCCAAACATTTTTTTGATGCGCTTGTATTCTTCTTTTGCACAATCATCCGCATCCTTTTTCTTCGTCGCACGAATCATAATATTTTTTGGCGTGTCCAGCGGCGAAATATATTCCAGCGCAGAGACTTCGTAGCCATAGGATTCTAAAAACAAGCAGCGCAACTACTTGATCAAAGCATCGCAGG
>JBHBDS010000148.1:0-32348 GCA_041784625.1 Filifactoraceae bacterium | reverse complement strand
ATAAAGATTCCATCTGTCGCTCATCCGCTTGCATGATCATTGCAGCGGAAAGAATGGAAGACTCAATCAGCGCACCGGTTTTTTTCTTATGCAACAATAACAATGTGTCCAGATCAATCACTTTTCCTTCAGAAGCAAGGTCGATAATTTGACCAGCAATCATCCCATTTGCTCCCGCACTTTTTGCAATTTTTTCTGCTGCTTGAATGACTGCGACTGTAGGATTATGTTTAATTTTCTCAAACAAAATTTCGTAAGCTGCATTCAATAATCCATCGCCAGATAAAATTGCCACATCTTCGCCAAATACTTTGTGATTCGTCAATTTTCCTCTGCGATAATCATCATTGTCCATCGCAGGCAAATCATCATGAATCAGCGAATAGGTATGAATAAATTCTAGCGCACAAGCAGAATCAAGATGCTTGCTCTTGTCTCCGCCCAAAAGTGAAATCGTTTCGAGGTGAACCACGGGACGAAATCTTTTTCCTCCCGCCATCAAAGAATACTCCATTGCTTGAAACAACACTTCATATTCTTGAACTCGATAATTGTCGATAAAATTTGGAAGCGACTCTTCCACTAGATTTTTTGTGTCATTGTACTTTCTTTGAAAATCCATAATCATCCACTTTCATACTCATTTTATCATTATATCATCAAACTTTTGCTGTGTGCCATAATTTTTATAGATCGATCGTTGTTCCATCGGTGGTTGCAATGGATAATTTGACCGATTCCAATTCTTTTAGGCACTCTTCACTGAGCTGTACCCCTTTTCGATACAGTTCTGCTGCACTTTGAATCTCAACATTTTGACTTTGTAGTTGCTCGATAATTTGATCCAGCTCCTTCATTTTTTCTTCAAATTTCATATTTTCTCCATTACTTTTACAATAAATTGCCCGTCTTTTAGAGTGACTAGCAATTCCATTTTTTCTTCAATATTTTTTATCGAATCCACTTGTAGCTCATCCATGCTATACAAATATGCTCCACCGAGTTCAAACACAGCATTTGGATTTGCGGAATTTAGCCTCATAATTTTTTGGTTGAGCGCATCTTTCTTGTCTGAAAGAATTTTCAAAAATAAGGCTTCGATACGGCCTGCTTTTTCCTTTATGAAATGCTCATAATTCGTCAGTTTGCGATATGGCGATTGAAGCTCCAGCGCATTTCTTTTTGCGATTATTTTGTTCTCGGCATTTGTCACAAGTGCATTTATCGATCCATTGAGAAGTTTTCTGTTTCCAAGAACTTTTTGGCGTACTTCTTCAAGAACAGGAACCGCAATCTCGGCAGCAACCGATGGAGTGGAAGCTCTCACATCAGCAACTAAATCCGAAATTGTGAAATCGGTCTCATGTCCCACTGCGGAAATGATTGGTGTATTCGTATTAAAGATGGCATAAGCAAGTTCTATCGAGTTGAATACATCGAGATCTTCATAGGCGCCTCCGCCTCTCGCAAGAATGATTGTATCTACCTGATTATCTAAAGTTTTGAGGCCCGCAATAATATCTGAAATCGCATTTTCGCCTTGAACCATCGCGGGAAACACGATCAGTTCAACGCAAGGATATCTACGCTTAATCACATGGTAAATATCTCGAATAACCGCGCCCGTAATGGAAGTGATAATACCAATTTTTTTAGGAAATGACGGGAGCGCTTTTTTGTTTGCGATATCAAATACACCCTCTTTTTCGAGCGTCGACTTGCTTTCCAAAAATTTTTGATAAGCAAGACTTTCGCCAAGACTTTGTATCGAACTTGCGATAATCGTCACCGAGCCTTCTCTTTTGTAGAAGTTTATGCTTCCTCTGCATAGAATTTGATCTCCATCTTTTAGGTTGTCTGGGAAAATTCCTCCATCAAAGGCGTCTCGAAACATGATACACTGAATTTTTGTCACTTCATCTTTTATCGAAAAATAGATGTTCCCAGAAGAATGGAATTTCAGATTCGAGAGTTCGCCCTCAACATAAATATTCTGCAAAATTTGATCATTTCGTAAAGCTTGAGAAATATATTCGCCAAGCTCTCCTACTTTTATGGTTCGTAGCCTCATCTTGAATTCCTATCGATATGTTTTTTCAAAAATTGTCCAGTATATGATTTTTTGTTTTTCATCACTTGTTCAGGAGTTCCCGTCGCAACAAGTTTTCCACCTTTATCTCCACCATCTGGCCCGAGATCAATAATATAATCCGCAACTTTTACAACATCGAGATTATGTTCAATAACGACGACGGTATTTTGGTTGTCAACCAATTGGTTTAACACTTGGATCAACTTGTCAACGTCTGCAGTATGAAGTCCCGTCGTTGGCTCATCGAGAATGTAGAGCGTCTTTCCTGTCGCACGCTTGCTAAGCTCCGTTGCTAATTTGATACGCTGCGCCTCACCGCCTGAAAGCTGGGTTGATGGCTGCCCGAGTTTGATATAGGACAATCCAACAGACATCAGAGTTTCGAGTTTGTTGTGGATTTTTGGAATGTTTTCAAAGAAATGGTACGCCTCTTCCACATTCATATCCAACACATCCGCAATATTTTTATCTTTATACTTGACTTGCAATGTCTCTCTATTGTATCTTTGTCCTTTGCACACCTCGCACGGAACATAAACATCTGGTAAGAAGTGCATTTCAATCTTTATAATTCCATCGCCTTTGCATGCCTCACATCTTCCGCCGTTTACATTGAAACTGAAACGACCTTTTTTGTATCCACGCATTTTTGCATCCACAGTATTAGAGAATAAATCGCGAATATGGTCAAACACTCCAGTGTAGGTCGCTGGATTTGATCTCGGGGTTCTTCCAATCGGACTCTGGTCAATTTCAATAACCTTGTCAATCTGCTCTAATCCTTCGATTACTCGATACTTGCCTTCTTGTTTTTTACTTCGGTTAAGATAATTGGATGCTCCTTTGTACAATATTTCATTCACGAGGGAACTTTTTCCAGAACCAGAGACGCCAGTAATGCATGTCAAAGCAGAAAGTGGAATGCTGACATCCAAATTCTTTAGATTGTTTTCTTCTGCGCCCAGAATGTTGATTGTTTTGTCAAAATCCAATTTTCGTCGTTTTTTGGGTACTTCAATTTTCTTTCTTCCGCTGAGATATTGCCCTGTAATCGATTTTTTGTCCTTCAAAATTTCATCTACCGTGCCTTGGAATACAATTTCTCCACCATGGATTCCAGCTCCCGGTCCGATATCTACAATCTGATCCGCCTCAAACATCGTGTCCTCATCATGTTCTACCACGATGAGTGTATTCCCAATATTTGTCAGATGCCGAAGTGTTTTCAAAAGTCTTTCGTTATCTCTTTGGTGCAGTCCGATGCTCGGCTCATCCAAAACATAGAGCACGCCAACCAGCGCAGCCCCGATTTGAGTAGCAAGACGAATACGCTGTGATTCTCCACCCGACAATGTACCCGAGCTACGTGCCAATGTAAGATAATCTAGCCCCACATCAATCAGAAAACTGAGTCTCTGAACAAGCTCCTTGATAATTTCTTTGGCAATCAGCTGCTCTTTTTCTGTGAGCTCTAGATTAGTCAAAAACGCAAGATGTTCTGTAATCGACAGACTTGTAAGATCCGAAATATTCTTGTCTCCAACGGTGACAGCCAACACGGCGGGATTCAGCCTTTTTCCACCGCAAGCCTCGCATGGTTGCTCATACATATAGCCTTCAATTTTTGTACGAATATATTCCGATGGCGTATCTTTGTATCTTCTTTCGAGATTCGTGATGACTCCTTCAAAAGGCGCAGAAAAAGTTCTTTTTCCATCGTTGAATTTGCTTTCGTATTGGAAATTTAGTATCTCGTCTGATCCATACAATAACTTTTCCTTAAACCAGTCTGGCAGATCTTTGTATGGGGTGTCCATTGAAATATTATTTTCTTCTGCCAAGGTTCGAATCATACTAAAGTATATCGAGTTTTCATTATTGTCGCTCGATGCCCATGCTTCCACTGCATTTTGGCGAAGAGAAAGTCCCTCGTCCGGAATAACCAGCGCAGGATCGATTTTCTGCTTTACGCCCAAACCGTTGCAAACCTCACATGCTCCATAAGGTGCATTAAAAGAAAACATTCTCGGAGACAATTCTTCAATCGCAATTCCATGATCTGGACAAGCAAATTTTGTAGAGAAAAGCATTTCATCTCCACCAATCTGAGAAACGATTACTAAGCCATCGGTTTGTTTGAGCGCCGTTTCGATTGAGTCATTCAATCGGCTTTCGATATTTGGTCGAATCACGATTCGGTCAATAATAATGTCGATGTGATGTTTTTTATTTTTCTCAAGAACAATTTCTTCGTCGATATCTCTCATTTCGCCGTAGATTCGCACACGAATAAAACCCTCGTTTTTGAATGCCGAAAGCACTTTTTCATGCATTCCTTTTTTTCCACGAACAACGGGAGCAATGATCTGAATTTTTGTATCCTCAGGAAGCTCCATCGTTTGATCAACAATCTCTTGCACCGACATTTGTTTGATCTGTTTGTTGCAAACAGGACAGTGTGGAATCCCGATGTTTGCATAAAGCAAGCGAAGGTAATCGTAAATTTCTGTAACTGTTCCAACGGTGGAACGTGGATTTTTGGAAGTTGTTTTTTGATCAATCGAAATCGCTGGCGAGAGTCCTTCGATATACTCTACTTCCGGTTTTTCCATCTGTCCAAGAAATTGCCTTGCATATGCAGACAAACTCTCCACATATCTTCTCTGCCCTTCTGCATAGATTGTATCAAATGCTAAGGATGATTTTCCAGAGCCAGAAATTCCAGTAAATACAATCATTTGATTTCGAGGAAGCGTAATATCTATATTTTTCAAGTTATGCTCTTTGGCTCCCTTGATGATAATCTTATCGTTCATTAAAGTTTTTTCTCCAGTTCTTTGATACGGTCTCTTACCATTGCGGCATTTTCAAATTCCATTTTTTCAGCATATGAGAACATTTTTTCGGTTAACTCGATAATTTCTTTTTGGATTTCTTCGCGCTGCAAAGTTTCTTTGACCGTATATTTTGCTTCTTTTTCTGCTACCAATGTAGAAATATTTTCTCGAACACTTTTGACAATTGACTGCGGAATGATATTGTTTTCTTGGTTAAATCGCTCTTGGATTTCACGTCGCCTTTTGGTTTCTTCAATCGCAACGGACATCGAACGAGTAATATTGTCGGCATACATAATTACCTTGCCGTTTGAGTTTCTCGCCGCACGACCAATCGTTTGAATCAAGGATGTTTCGGAGCGCAAAAATCCTTCTTTATCCGCATCAAGAATTGCGACTAATGCGACTTCTGGAATATCTAGTCCCTCACGGAGCAAGTTGATTCCAACCAAAACATCAAACACTCCTAGACGCAAATCCTTGATAATTTCGATTCTCTCGAGCGTTTCAACATCTGAATGCAGATATCGAACCTTAATTCCTGCTTTTTCAAGATATGAGGTTAGATTTTCTGCCATCTTCTTGGTTAATGTGGTTACAAGCACTCTCTCGTTGTTTGAGACAACACGAGTAACTTCGTCAATCAAATTATCAATCTGATTCTCAATGGGACGCACTTCGATTTCTGGATCGAGTAAGCCAGTCGGACGAATAATTTGCTCTGCAAAAATATCCGAATGCTCTATTTCAAACTTTCCTGGAGTTGCCGATACAAACAAAACTTGATTTGCAACATCCAAAAATTCATCAAATTTCAGCGGACGATTGTCTGCTGCCGATGGCAAACGGAAACCATAATCGATGAGCGTTTTTTTGCGAGATTGGTCGCCAGCATACATCGCATTAAGCTGTGGAATGGTGACATGAGACTCGTCGATAATAATTAAATAATCTTCTGGGAAAAAATCGATTAACGTAAATGCTCTTTCTCCAGCTTCTCGTCCCGTCAAATGTCTGGAGTAGTTTTCTACTCCTTTGCAAGTTCCTATTTCTTGAAGCATTTCAATATCATACCGAGTTCTCTGCTGTAACCTTTGATGCTCCAAAAGCATATCTTGTTCTTTGAAATATTCCAAGCGTTCATCAAGCTCCTCTTTGATTTTTACAATTGCTCGATCGAGTTTCTCTTTGCTTGTGACATAGTGTGACGCAGGAAAAATCGACACATGACTTCTTTCGCCGATAATTTTTCCCGTAATATGATCGATTTCAACGATGCGGTCAATCTCATCACCAAAAAATTCAATGCGAAGTCCACGAACATCGGTGTTTGCAGGAATGATCTCAAGAATATCCCCTCGAACACGAAAGTTCCCCCGTGTAAAATTCACATCATTTCGTTCATACTGAATTTCGATTAGGGATCGAATGACTTCATCGCGATCTTTTTTCATATTCGGACGCAGCGAAACCATTAAATACTCGTATTCTTCTGGATCTCCAAGGCCATAGATGCATGAAACGGACGCTACAATTACAACGTCTCTTCTTTCCAAAACCGAGGCAGTCGCACTATGACGTAATTTATCGATTTCTTCATTGATCTGTGAGTCTTTTTCGATGTAGGTGTCTGTCACAGGAACATACGCCTCAGGCTGATAATAATCATAGTAGCTCACAAAATATTCTACGGCATTTTCGGGGAAAAACTCCTTGAACTCGGAATAAAGCTGTGCCGCTAATGTTTTGTTGTGTGCAATCACAAGAGTTGGTTTTTGTGTATTTTTTATGATATTTGCCATGGTGTAGGTTTTTCCCGAACCAGTAACACCAAGCAGCGTTTGATATTTATTCCCTTGCTCGATTGATTTCGTCAGTTCATTTATCGCTCTAGGTTGATCTCCTTTGGGTGATAAAGAAGTCCCTAGTGAAAATTCGTTGATCATTTTAGTAATAACTCCTTTGCTTTGAGGATCGCAATATCTTCTTGTGCATCCGAAAAATTTTCTGTTTCATCTTCGGTCAAAAAAACATCTATCTCAATATCTGGATTGATACCCTTTTTATGAATCTTTTCCTCATTCGGGGTCAAATATTCGCTCGTAGTAATTTGATAACCATCTCCTTTAATACGAGTAAATGTTGTCTGGATAATTCCTTTTCCAAAACTCGTATTCCCCACAATTGTTGCTGCATTATGGTCTTTCAATGCGCCGATTAATATTTCCGATGCAGATGCTGTTTTTGAATCCATTACAACAACAGTCGGCAGAAAAATTTTTTGCGCGATTTTTGAGTAATGTGCTTTAGATCCTTCTGAATTGTTCACCGTGTAATAGATGATTTTCTCTTTCCCTAGAAAAGTTCCAGCGATATTTGTCGCCTCATCGACAAGCCCGCCTGGATTTCCTCGAAGATCGAGTAGCATTCCATTCGCATCAGTAGAAAGTATCTCTTTTAAGGCATTATCAAATTCATCGTAAGTTGATGCTGTGAATCTGCTGATTCGAACGATGGCAATTTTATCCTCTATGTGATATTCGACCGTGCTTTCAACTGATAATTCTCGCTCAACGATTAATTCAAGCGATTCTCCATTTCGCTGAATAATCATTTGGATCGAAGTGAGGTTGCCAAAAACAAAAAATTCTTTTTTGTTTTCACGAATTGCATTGAGGATTTGGGAATAGTTTTCTACGTTCATCTCGATACCATTCACCGAAACGATAATGTCTCCCTTTTGAAGCCCCGCTCTCTGCGCAGGCATATTCTCCAAAACATTTACAATAACATATTGTCGATTAATTTCTTGAATCTCGATTCCAATTCCGATCGATTCACCTTTATTCCTTAGATTTCTTTGTGCCAATTCTTCTTTGGATAGATATCTTGAATATCCGTCTGGCAGCGAAAGAAACATCCCTCGGATTGCGCCTTCTTGAAGCAGATTGTTGTCTACATCAGAATAATATTGTTCATCAATTTTGCTTTTTAGCGAAAGCAAATCAGTCACTTGCAGATAGTTTTCATAATCGGCTCTTGACAGTAACACTTTGTCAATTCCTGGAATTTTTACCCCCATAAAAATCAACAAAAAAAGTAGCAATAATATGCCTGAGACAAAATTATATAGGATTTGAAAATTTTTAGTCGAAAAATTTTTCATATCTTGCTCCAAAATCTATTCAAAAAATTAACTCCAGGAAAGTTCCCAGAGTTAATTATATCATTTATTTTGCTATTTGTAATCTTCAACCATATTGATTGCTTTTTTCGGACATTTTTTTGCACAAACGGAGCATCCGATGCATTTGCTTTGATCGACGACATGTGGTTGTTTTAATTCACCCTCGATTGCATCGACTGGACAATTTTTTGCACAGATTGTACATCCGATACAAAGCTCTTCTACAATTTGAGCTTTTTTCTTCTTGCTCAAATCGCCACTGATTGCTTTGGTTGGGCATTTTTCGACACAAACCATACATTCTGTACATTTTTCGTAATCGATTTTCGCGACATTGTTGTTGACATGAATTGCATCGAATTTACAGTTTTTCTCACAGATTCCGCAAGCAATACAGCCAACTGAACAGTTAACTTTTACTTGTTTTCCTTTTTCTTTGTTGATACATTCAACAATCACGCCTTTTTTCTCTGGCTTGATTTCGATAATTTGTTTTGGACAAGCCGCAACGCATTTTCCGCAAGCAACACATTTTTCATTATCAACTTCAGCAATTCCACCCTCATTGATATGAATTGCATCAAAAGGACAAACTGCTACGCAAGTTCCAAATCCCATACAACCAAACTCGCAGC
Source organism: Filifactoraceae bacterium (assembly GCA_041784625.1). GTDB lineage: Bacteria > Bacillota > Clostridia > Peptostreptococcales > Filifactoraceae > JAUNKE01. The sequence continues at coordinate 23,597 of JBHBDS010000148.1, read as the reverse complement.
TTTTTGGACCATTGCCGACGATTACTGCTGCTTTGCAATCTTTGATTCCATAATAATCTGCTTTATTTGTTGCATTGTTGTTCGTTCCGTTGCATAAAACTTTTGCAACCATTCGATCTCCTGCCTCTGCAGATACGCCCATGATCTCAGCAACTGCTGCTGCGACTGGAGCTCCTCCAACTGGACAAGCATTTACTGGTGCATCTCCTGCTGCAATTGCAGCAGCCAAACCTCCACAACCTGGGAATCCGCATCCCCCACAGTTTGCTCCAGGCAAAACGTTTAGGATTGCTTCTTCTTTTGGGTCTACCTCAACAGCAAATATTTTTGAAGCGTATGAAAGTCCAGCTCCAAAAACAAGTCCCATTGCAGATAGACTCATTACTGAATTCAATAATTGACTCATACTCTTCCTCCTATTTTACAAGTCCTGTAAAGCCCAAGAAAGCTACAGACATAATTCCAGCTGTAATCAACGCAATTGGATATCCTTGGAACGATTCTGGAATATCCGAGATTTCCAAACGTTCTCTGATTCCAGCAAACAATACGATGGACAAAGTGAATCCAAGCGCACCACCTGCCCCGTTAAAAATTGTTTGGATCAAGTTGTATTCGTTTTGGATGTTAAGGATTGCAACCCCAAGTACCGCACAGTTTGTTGTGATAAGCGGCAAGAATACTCCAAGAGCTTGGTAAAGAGTTGGCGAAAGTTTTTGGATAATCATTTCAACCAACTGTACCAAAGCAGCAATTACTAGAATAAACGCAATGGTTTGCATATACTCGATGTCCAGTGGAACAAGAATAGTCATCTGAACGATCCATGTAATAATCGATGCGAGCACGATTACGAATGTAACCGCCATACCCATACCGATTGCAGTTTCTATTTTCTTAGATACTCCTAGGAAAGGACAAATCCCTAAGAATTTTGACATTACAAAGTTATTAACAAAAATCGATGCTAATAATATAATCAATATATCTTTCATGATTCCTCCTATCCTCTTTTCTTCATATCAACTTTATTTTTTATTGCTAGCAGAGTTCCAAGAACCAAGAATGCCCCTGGTGGAAGGATCATAATAAGTGCAGGTTGGAAATTTGCACCAAAAATCGCCATTCCAAAAATAGAACCATTTCCAAACAACTCACGGATGAGTCCAAGAATTGTAAGCGCTAGTGTAAAGCCAAGACCCATACCTACTCCGTCAAAAATCGATGCAATTGGTCCATTTTTGGAAGCAAAACTCTCTGCTCTCGCAAGAATGATACAGTTTACTACAATCAGCGGGATAAACAAGCCCAAAGATTTGTCCAATGCAGGAACAAATGCTTTTAGAAGCATCCCGACAATTGTTACGAATGAAGCAATAACAATAACATATGCTGGTATACGAATTTTTGCTGGTATCACTTTTCTAAGTATCGAAATAAATAAGTTGGACATCATAAGTACGACTGTAGTCGCCATACCCATTCCTAGGCCGTTGATTGCAGAAGTTGTTACTGCAAGCGTCGGACACATCCCCAAAACTTGAGAAAAGGTTGGGTTTTCGTCGATGATACCATTTTTTATTACTTTGAAGATATTCATAAAACTCCCCTCCTATTTCAAGCTACTATTATAGAGCGCAATTGCTTCGTTCACACCATTTGTAACGGCATCCGAAGTGATGGTTGCACCTGAAATTGCAACGATTTCACTTTCAGCTCCAGTTGCATTTTTGCTCACAAAAGCTTCTTTGTCTGTTGAGATTGAATCAAATTGATCGATGAATAAAGCATCCGCTGCTTTTGCGCCAAGCCCTGGCGTTTCATTGAGTGTTCCCAATTTTACTCCAGATACTGTTCCGTCTACTTTGATTCCAGTGATTACATCAAAAACTCCGCCATAGCCTTTTGTTTTTGTTGTAATGATATACCCAACCAAATCTGAACCATTTTGTGCAGTGTAAACATCGACAACATTTCCGCCGAATTCATTTTCTATTTTTTCAAAAGCTGTAGCTTCTGGAAGAAGTTCTTGTCTTGCCATGTCACTCGCAGCAAGTTCTTGCGCTGCGATAATTGGTGCCGTTGTATTGTTTACAACCGCAAGGATACCAGAGGCAACAAAACTGATTAGCGCTAGGATTACTCCTAGCTTAATTACTTCATTTTTCATTATGCCACCTCCCCAAATTTCTTCGGAACGATATATTTATCCAAAAGTGGTGTAGCAACATTCATCAATAGAATGGAGTAAGAAACACCTTCTGGATATCCGCCGAAATATCGGATTACGGATGTCAAGAATCCACAGCCAAAAGCATATACGATTTGCGCTCTCGTATTAACTGGAGAACTCGCATAATCCGTAGCCATAAAGAATGCCCCAAGGAACAATCCTCCTGCTAGAAGATTATAAATCGCCATATCCAAATTGAACCCTGAAAAAGCAAAAGTCAAAATGAACACAGTTGATAGATACACTACTGGCACATGATAAGTGATTACTCCACGATAAATGAGGTACACTCCGCCAAGAAGAAGTAGTATAGCAGAAGTCTCTCCGATACATCCCCCCGATCGTCCGATGAGCAGATCCATGATATCAACAACGCCTGTTCCATTTGAAACATTTGCCATTGCATCCGCTCCACCTTTGATAATAGAAAGCGGAGTCGCTGTAGACATTGCATCAGCACCTGGCGCTGTCCAGTTTGTCATCGGTACTGGCCAAGATGCCAATAGAACCGCTCTTGCAGCAAGCGCAGGGTTGATGAAGTTATGTCCAAGTCCACCAAAAAGTTGTTTTGCAACGACAATTGCAAAAATAGAACCGATTAAAGTAATCCACCATGGCAATGATGCTGGTACATTCATCGCCAAAAGTAATCCCGTAACAACCGCAGACAGATCGCTGATCGTCACAGGTTTTTTCATTATTTTTTGAACGATATATTCGGATGCAACCGCTCCAATAACCGCAACAACTACATTAATGGCAGCCGAAACCCCAAAAAAGAAAATTCCTGCTAGAGTTGCTGGCAATAATGCAATTACGACATCTCTCATAACATTGGACACATTGGTCTTTGTCTGAATATGAGGAGATGATGAAACTAACAATTTATTCTCCATATTTCACCTACCTACTTACTAGCCTTTCTTCTATTTGCCATGATTTCACGTTTTGCAACACGGATTGATTGCAACAATGGTCGTCTTGCTGGACATACAAATGAACAAGAACCACATTCGATACAATCGAGAGCTTTGTACTCTTCCGCTTTTTCGAAATCCATTTTTAATGAGAATGCACTGATGTACATTGGCTGAATCTTCGCAGGACAGATCGAAATACATTTTGCACAACGAATACAGTTAGATGGCTCCTCTGTACCCACTTCTTGTTTGCTCAAGCAAAGAATTCCGGAACTTCCCTTTGTTGCAGGAACTTCGAGCGTTGATTGAGCCAGACCCATCATCGGTCCACCACTGACCACTTTGCGAGGCTCTGTAGAAAACCCTCCGCATTGTTCTACGATATCAGAGTACAATGTACCCGTTTTGATCCAAAGATTTTTTGGTTCTTTGACGCAAGAACCTGTGACTGTACAAATTCTTTCAATCAAAGGCATTCCTGTTTTTAACGTTAACGCAATTTGTGCAGCCGTTGCAACATTACACACTACTGCGCCAATATCTGCTGGAAGTCCACCCGATGGTACTTCTCGATTTGTACAAGCAAAAATAAGCTGTTTCTCTGCTCCCTGAGGATATTTTGTTTGGAAGGCAACAACTTCAATTTTGCTATCATGGGCTGCCGCTTTTGTCATCACATCCACGCAATCCATTTTGTTATCTTCAATTCCTATGTAAGATTTTTCCACTCCAAGAATTTTCATCAGTACTTGCAATCCAAGAACAATATCTTCTGGTTTTTCAAGCATCAATCGATGGTCCGCTGTCAAGTACGGTTCGCATTCTGCACCGTTGAGAATTACGACATCGATTTTTTTATCTGGCGGTGGCGAAACTTTTACATGTGTTGGGAATGTCGCTCCCCCCATTCCAACAATCCCAGCTTCTTTGATCATATTTAGCAGCTCTTCTGCCGTCATTTGATCAATACCAGGGTAGCTTGGAAGTTGATCGTACACATCATCTTGCATATCATTTTCTATTTCGACACACATTACTTTTTGACCGCCTGGAACTAGCCTTGGCGCAATATCTTTTACTACACCCGATACGGATGAATGAACTGGCGCTGAAACGAATCCTGTTGCCTCACCAATTTTTTGTCCGCGCTTTACAATATCTCCTTTTACAACCAAGGCAGAGCTTGGTGCACCTATATGTTGAGAAAGAGGAATGTACACGATTTTTGGTTGCACAGCAACTTCTATCGGTTTATGCTCTGTACTCTTTTTATTGTGCGGCGGATGGATTCCCCCTTTGAAGGTGAGAATTTTCATACTTTTACCTCCTATTATCTTAGTCAACACGCTGCATCTACACCTACAACGCAACAGTATACTACAAAACTTTCATCAAATCCATATTTTTATGCAAAGTTAGTTGAGATTTTTTGCTTAATTGCATTAATTATTTCTTCTTCTGAAGAGTTAGCAGTATCAAACCATAGAGCTTCTTTATAACGTTTGAACCATGTGAGCTGTCTTTTTGCATATCGGCGTGACTCTTGTTTGATTTTTTCGATGGATTCTTCTTGTGTAAATATTCCTTGAAAATATTGAATGATTTGGTAGTAACCAATTGCTTTCATCGATTGATATTTGTCGTCAATTCCGTTATCGTACAAGTTTTTTACTTCTTCAAGTAAACCATCTTGTATCATTTTATCTACTCGTAGGTTAATTCGTTCATAAAGTTCCGCCCTGTCTCGATTCAAAACAATCAAGATGGGATTAATATCTTTTCGTTGCGGCATTGATTCAAACTCTTCAATTGTTCCCGTGCTACGAAAAATTTCTAGCGCTCGAATTACTCTTTTGGTATTCTCTTTTTCAATTTTTGTTTGTGGCGCTACAGAGAGTAACATTTCATAAAGAAAATCTTCGCCTTTTTCTTCGGAGATTTTCCAAAGTTCTTTTCGATATTCCTCATCGTTATCCGCTTTGTTGAAGTCCATTTCATATAGCAGCGTATTGACATATAAACCTGTACCTCCAACAACAATTGGTGTTTTTCCTCTTTGGACGATTTCATGAATGATTTTTGTAGAATGTTGTTGAAAGTCAAATACCGAAAATTTTTCCGTTGGATCCACAACATCAATAAGATGATGCGGCACTCCGTTCATCTCGTCATGGGTGATTTTTGCCGTGCCAACATCGAGCCCTCTGTAGATTTGCATCGAATCCGCAGAAATAATCTCTCCGTCAAATTCTTTCGCAACCGCAAGCGAGAGATCGGTTTTTCCAACTCCAGTCGGTCCCGCTATGATTATTACATTATTTTTTTTTGAGTCCATATTATACAATCCTTTTGAACATTTTTTCGATTTCTCTTTTTTTCCATTCAACAAAAATCGGTCGACCATGCGGACAGGTATATTTATTGGTGCATTCGTTCAGTCTTTCAAATAATCGAGTAATTTCTTGCTCCTGTATCGTTTGGTTTGCTTTCACCGAACTTTTGCAAGCCATTTTGGCGATTTTATCATTGAAATACTCATTTAAGCTGACATTTTTTTCTTCAAAAAGCAAATCGGCAATCTGAGTAAAAAATTCGAGTCCCTGAACCTTTTCAAAAAAAATCGGATAGGAACGAATCGCAATTCGATTGAACCCAAAATCTTCAATTGCATATCCCAAACGATGAAAAATCGCACTGTTTTCTAAAAGTATCTCGTGCTCAAAGCTCGAGAATTCTCTGAGCTCCGCAACAAGCAATTCCTGTGATGCAAATTGTTGATCATCAGCATCCAAATTTAGCTGTCTCAAAAATTTTTCGTATTGAATCCTTTCATGCGCCGCATGTTGATCAATCAAAAACATCGACTCACCCAGTGTGACAACAATGTAAGTGCTCATCACGACACCGACTACTTTTAGTTTAGTATAATCAAGTATTTCAGAGGAATTCCCCATGATACTCACTTGGGAATAATTTAATGTCTCTTCTTCTTTTTCGATTTTTTTGCTAGGAAAATACTGCCCAAAATCCGATGGGATTTCACGGTCTTCATGGTGAATCACCTCTTGATTGGCTTCTTCGTTTTCATTCATCACAAATTCATTGTATTCAAAAGAACTTTTTCCATAATTCGATTCACTTTCATAAACCTTTGGATGCGTAGGATGAACTATATCTGATTTCTCATAGAAAAATGGATTTGCTGACGAGTCGTCTTGTAACGCACCACGGTAAAATGGATTACTTAGAGATGAATAACTTTGTGAGGAATCATTTTGTGGTGCAGCAAAATCTCGAGATAATGAATCTCTTTCCATCTCTGAAGATTTTTCGTGATGATAAGCAAAAGAAGATTTTACTTGGGCTTGCGGAATCAAGTTCCTGCTCGATTGAAAAAGTGCCTCACGAATACACTCACTAAGCGGCTGCGCAATATCCACGTCAGAAGAAATTTTTATTTCTAGTTTTGATGGATGCACATTGGGGTCGATATGCATCGGATCAATCGATATGTTAATGAAAAATACGGGATATTTTCCAATCGGAATGAGGTCTTTGTAAATATTTTCGACAACATAAGCCAGCGGACTGTTTCTCACCGATCTTTTGTTGAAAAAAATATGTTCTTTCTTTCGATTCGATTGATACAGGTTTGATTTAGACACATAGCCTTCGATGGATAGCTGATTGCTTTGGTAACGGATCGGAATCAAACCCGAGCTGATGGATCTTCCATATATTGCCGAAATCGCATTGAGCATCTCTCCGTCACCAACTGTGCCAAACACCTCTCGTCCATTTGAAATATACTTCATTGCAATATCGGAGTTTGCGATCGCAAGTTTTGAAAGAATCTCATTAATTTGAGAAGTTTCTGTCGTATTGGATTTGAGAAATTTTTTCCGCGCTGGAATATTATAGAACAAATCCTTTACACGGATGATCGTCCCTTTTTTCATTCCAGCATCTTGGATGCTTTGGATTTTTCCATCTTGAACCACTACTCTTTTTCCAAGTCCCGAGTCATCGACATTCGTCATCATTTCGATTTTTGAAACCGCAGCGATGGATGACAGTGCCTCTCCTCGAAAACCATTGGTATAAAGTAGCTGAATATCTTCAATTTGTCGGAGTTTGCTGGTACTGTGTCGCTCGAATGCTAACGTAATGTCCTCTGGATCAATCCCGTCCCCATCATCGCTAATGGTAATTAATTCTTTTCCCCCGTCCGAAATTTCAATCGTGATTCTTTTGGATGATGCGTCAATAGAATTTTCGACAAGTTCTTTGATTACGGATGCAGGTCGCTCCACCACCTCGCCCGCAGCAATTTTGTTTATCGTCAAGTCGTCCAACAAGAATATTTTTTTCATTACAAAATCCTTTCTTTTGCAATGCGTTGCAATTCCTCTAAAATCTGAAATGCCGCCCTAGGGCTTACATCATCCATATCCAAGCTGTCTAATCGCTCGAGAATTTCTTTTGAGCTATAATCTTCAAATGACATTTGTTTTGAGCTTTTGTTGTCTGAAGCAGAAATTGTAGATTCTTCGGCAACAGGAGCACGATTCGTATCCGTTTGTCTTGTCTCAAAAAATTGCGGACTAATCAACTCATTTTTTTCAAGCAATTTGAGTTTTTCGTTCGCTCGGCTTAGGATTTCTGCTGGGATTCCAGCAATATTTGCCACGTGGATTCCGTAGCTTTTGTCCATCTTGCCTTTCATAATCTTGTGCAAAAATCGAATATCGTTGCCATCTTCATTGACTGCAATATAAAAATTCTGGATATTGTCGTGCAAATTTTCAAGTTCGGTGATTTCGTGATAATGAGTTGAAAATAATGTCGTGCTATTAATTTTTTCAGAGAAATATTCGATGAGCGCCCAAGCGATACTCATTCCGTCAAAGGTACTCGTCCCTCGACCGACTTCGTCCAGAATAATCAACGAATTTTCTGTCGCATTTTTGATAATATGAGATACTTCTTTCATCTCCACCATAAAGGTACTTTGCCCCAAACTCAAGTCATCCGATGCACCAACCCTCGTAAAAATTGCATCAAGAACAGGAAGATTCGCTGATTTTGCCGTAACAAAAGAACCCATGTGAGCCATAATCGCAATAATTGCTGCCTGTCTCATGTAGGTTGACTTTCCACCCATATTAGGACCCGTGATAATTTGGATCCTTGAATTTTGGTTCACCATAATGTCATTTGGAACAAAATGATCCTCGCCCAGAATATTTTCGATCACGGGATGTCTTGATGCCTCAATCTCAAACACCCTTTTATTATTAAACTTCGGACGAACCATATTTCTCTCGATACTTGCAATTGAAAGCGAGAGCAATGCGTCGATGATCCCAATTTGTTCTGCCGTTTGATTAATGCGCAAAATATTTCGGCTGAGCACATTTTTTATTTCATCAAAAATTTCTGATTGGATTTCAAAAATTTTTTGTCTTGCCCCAAGAATTTTATCTTCCATCTCTTTGAGTTCCTGATTGATATATCGCTCGGCGTTGCTGAGCGTCTGTTTTCGAATGAAATCCGATGGAATCGTTGCTTCTCTGCTGGCTGTATGTGTAATTTCAAAATAGTATCCAAAAACTTTGTTGTATCCTACTTTGAGTGATTTTACTCCTAATCTCTCTCGGGCATTTGTTTCGATCTGTTGCAATACTGCCGCAGAATTTTTCTCCAAAAAGCGGTATTCCTTCAAATTTTCATTGTACTCACTTCGAATAACTTCTCCATCTTTGATTGATACGCTCGGCTCATCTACGACAGCATCGAGCAAGTACTGATGAATATCGCTCAAATCATCCATCGATTTGATAAGATTTTTCAAGCATGGCGACTGTGAATCATTAATCCTTTTGATTATCGATGGTAACACAAACAAAGAGGAGCGCAGCGCAACCGCATCTCTGGTCGAAAGATTTCCGTAGCTCATCTTACCCGTGATTCTTTCCATATCATAGATTTCATCAAATAGCTCTTTGAGATCCGATCGTAGGTCAAAACTCAGATTTAGTTCCTCCACCAAATCCAATCGCTCATTGATTTTTTGAACATCGTTTAGCGGATTGTCGATCCATTTTCGAAGCGTCCTCTTCCCAACACTGGTAACGGAGTAATCAAGAATGTCAAATAGGGTGTTCTTCTTTTGTCTCGTGGTTGCATTTTCCGTTAGCTCCAAATTCTTTTTGGTATTGGGATCAAGGCGCAAAAAGTTGTTGCGTTTTGCAATATTCACTCGGGTGATATTGTTCGCAACAATCCCTTGAGTCTGCTGAATATAACCCAAAATCATATTGAGCACAGGAAGATATTCTTCAAGCTCTGCGTTGATATGCTCTGCAAGGTGCGCCCTCGCAGCACCATCAAAATAATCATCCAGCATTGTGGTCGTATAGCTGCTTTGGATGATACGAAATTCTTTTTGCAAGGATTTATTATGTTGAGCCCCAATCAAAAAATTTTGGTGGAACAATATTTCTTTCGGTTGAATTTGTGTGACAAAGTCTAATAGTGCATCGTTTTCAATCGATGTAACATTGATTTCTCCTGTTGTCACATCGATATATGCCGCTTTGAATTTTTGGTCAAAGTCGATACACATCAAGTAGGAATCTTGATAACCCTCCAGAGTATTGTCATTGACATTGGTTCCTGGTGTAATAATTTTTACAACCTCACGCTTTACAATTCCTTTGACAAGTTTTGGATCTTCAACCTGTTCGCAGATTGCGACTTTCTTTCCTGCATGAATCAGTTTTTGAATATAATTTTCTGCACTATGAAAAGGAACTCCACACATCGGTGCGCGTTCCTCTGCTCCATAGCTTTTACCAGTAAGTGCAATTTCAAGTATTTTTGAGGCGACTAAAGCGTCTTCAAAAAACATTTCGTAAAAATCTCCCAACCGAAAGAACAAGATGGCGTCTTTGTATTGTTCTTTGATTTCGAGATATTGTTTCATCATCGGTGTAATATTTGACATTACGATTCCTTCACTAATTCTCCCGTCATTGAGAATGACTTCGTATCGGTAATTCGAACTTTGACAAGTTCTCCAATCAGATGATCTTCGCCAACAAAGTTGACCGTCTTGTTTTGCCTATTTCTGCCAGTGAGAACATTTTCATTCTTTTTACTTTTTCCTTCGACCAATATTTCTGTAATTTCGCCTAGATATTTTTTTGATTGATTTTCTGCGGCATCATTGACCACATCAAGTAGTCGGTTGAAGCGTTCTTTCTTGATTTCTTCTGGAATATGATTGTCTCGTCGATCCGCAGCCGTACCTTTTCTGCGAGAATATAAGAATGTAAAAGCCAAATCATACTGTGCTTCTTTTACAACATCGATCGTTTCGAGAAAATCTTCTTCCGTCTCTCCCGGGAATCCAACCATAATATCTGTTGTAAGTCCGAGATTTGGCATATATTCTCTGGCACGCTTGATGATGTCTAGATAATCCGTCTTCGAATAATGACGGTTCATTTCTCTAAGCAGTCTTGTGCTGCCTGATTGAACTGGCAGATGCAGTGACTCGCAAACTTTGTCCAATCTTGCCATCGCCCTTAAGAGCTCGTCTGAAATATCTTTTGGGTGCGAAGTCATAAAACGAATGCGCTCCAGCCCTTCGATGTCATTGAGCTTTTCCAAGAGCTCATGGAATGTGATTGGGCTCTCCAATGTTTTTCCATAAGAATTTACATTTTGGCCAAGCAAAGTAATTTCCTTGACGCCACTTTGTACCAGTTGCTTTACTTCTTTGATAATATCTTCTGGCGTTCGACTTCTTTCTCTCCCACGAGTGTACGGAACGATACAGAAAGTACAGAAATTGTTGCAACCATACATGATATTTACAAAGGATTTGATCTTGTATTTGCGAACAGCTGGCAATCCTTCAATAATTCTTCCGTCAATATCCCACACATCATAATTATTTTCGTGCTTTTGGAAATAGGTATACAGCATTTCTGGAAATTTGTAGATATTATGCGTCCCAAAAACCAAGCTGACAAAAGGGTATTTTTTTCGGATTTCTTCTACGACATGTTTTTGTTGCATCATACATCCACATACCGCAATGATGAGCTCTGGATTTTTTTCTTTGAGTTTTTTTAGGATGCTCAGATTTCCATAAACTTTTAGCTCCGCATTTTCTCTCACTGCACAAGTGTTAAAAATGATTAGATCCGCCTCTTCTGGGGTTTCGACCATTTCGTATCCCATTGTCTCCACCATCCCGAGCAAATTTTCGGTGTCGTGTTCGTTCATTTGGCAGCCCCAAGTCTCTGTGTACACTTTGGGCTTTGTATCGGGATATTCAATATCTAAAATCTCAGCAATTTTACTTTGGAATTCTACCTGTCTATCTAAATCGTTTTGATCGATTAATATTGGTTCTCTTTTACTCACATTATTCTCCTCATAATTTTGATACGTCAATTATACCATAGCAAATGGATAAAAAAAAGATGCAGCCTTTGTTTGAGAAACTATGATTGAAAAAATAGCATTTACTGTATATAATATTACTCAGAGACAAAATTTATTACAAGAAAGGACTAATATGGAAAATAAAGTATTAGCAGTCGTAAACAAAAAACCAATCACACAATCTGATTTGGAATTTATGTTCTCCAACATAAGCCCTCAAGTAGCATCTCAATTCGTCGGACCAGAAGGAGAAAAAAGATTATTGGCAGAGTTGATCAACCAAAAACTTTTGCTAGAAGATGCGATTGAATCCAACATCGAAAATGAAGCGGAGTTCAAAGAAGAACTCGAAAAACTTAAAGAAAATCTCCTCTCTCAATTTGCAATCAAGAGAGTCATCGATTCTATCTCTGTTTCGGACGAAGAAGCTCTTGCGTTTTACAATGAGCATCCAGAATACTTCCAAGCTCCTGAGCAAATTCGTGCAAGCCATATTTTGGTTGACGATGAAACAAAAGCGAATGAGCTTTATGAAGAAATTCAAAAAGACGGCGATTTTGCACTGATCGCAGCGGACAACTCCAGCTGCCCTTCTGCTGCAGCAGGCGGAGACCTTAACTTCTTTACCAAAGGACAAATGGTTCCTGAATTTGAGGAAGCTGCATTTGCACTTTCGGTTGGCGAAGTTTCAAAACCTGTAAAAACTCAATTCGGTTACCACATTATCAAACTAACCGATAAAAAAGAAGCGAAAACCGTGGGCTTTGATGAGTCAAAATCGACAATCATCCAAAATCTTACCGCAGAAAAACAACATGAGGCTTATGGAAAATATCTTGAGTCTCTAAAAAATAAATATACGGTAGAAATCTCTGAGTAAAGAAAATTACAAAAATATGGGCAATGTCATTAATGCGGCATTGTCCTTTTTTTCAAAGTGTAACTGTATGCAGATAATTAATAACCAAAAACTCTCGTATCCCCACATCCATATTGTCTCTGATTTCTTTGCTTATTCTAGAACAATTTTATTCTATTATTGAGAATAATCCAGACAAAAAAAGAGAATCCCCATCGAGATTCTCCAAATTTTTATGCAAGTAGTTTCTTCACCATTTCATTGATGCGTTTGCCATCGGCTCTACCTTTTGCAACTTCATTAACTTTTCCCATAATTTTGCCCATATCTTTCATGGACGTAGCATTAAGCTCTTGAATTGCATCTCTCACGATAATTTCCAATTCTTCGTCGGTTAGCTGTTTCGGAAGATACGAAGCGATGATTTCAATTTCTTGCTTGGTTTGTTCAATCAGATCTTCTCTTTGAGCTTTTTCAAACTCTGCCAAGGCATCTTTGCGTTGTTTTTGTTGCTTGGAGATAATATCCAAAATATCATCTTCGGTAAGCTCCACACGCTCATCTACTTCTTTTTGTTTAATCGCCGCTCTAATCATTGTAATAACAGATTTACGAATTGAATCTTTGTTCTTCATCGATTCTTTCAAATCTGCCATCAATCTCTCATTTAGAGTCATTCATTTCACCTTCTATCAACTATCTTTTTTTCTTTCTTGCAGCTTCAGCTTTTTTCTTTCTTTTTACGCTTGGTTTGTCATAATGCTCTCTTTTTCTAACTTCTGCCATTACGCCAGAAAGAGCACATTGTCTTTTGAATCTTCTCAGTGCGCTATCTAAAGTTTCATTTTCTTTTACTCTTACTTCTGTTGCCATTCTTTATCCCCCCCTCCAAACTAACGATTTTTGTGGTAGCTGCAATTTGGGAAAAGCAATTACTCATACATTATACTCTTTTTGCCAAGCATTTTCAAGTATTTTTTCGCTAAGAATCTAGCCTGGTGGCCATTGGAGCTGACGTTTTCCCAAAATATGGAAATGAACGTGGAAAACAGTTTGCCCTCCATCCGATTTACAGTTGTTTACTACTCGGAATCCAGACTCTTCCATTCCTTCGATCTTTGCAATTTCTTTGATCGCAGAAAGAATCTCGTTCATCACACCAGAATCTGATGGAATTTCTAAGATGTCTGTGTAATGCTCTTTAGGAATCAGCACAATATGGCTCGGTGCTTGTGGGCTGATGTCACGAAACGCCAATACATGATCGTTTTCATAAACTTTGGTTGATGGAATTTCTCCATTTACAATTTTACAAAATAAACAATCCATAAATACCTCCTTTGTTATATACGACAAATTTCGCCGACGACAAAATCATCTTCCAATCCTTGCACTCGCACATTGGAAATTTGATTCGTTCGATTTGTTTCGTCCTTTGGAACAGCTACTTTATAGTAATTTTTTGTATGGCCATAATAATACTTCTCGTCACTCGTCTCGAACAAAACTTCTAGTGTTTTCCCGACGGTTTTGCTCAAATAATCACGCTTATTATTGTCGGATAAGGAAATCAGCTGATTGCTGCGCTCATTTTTGACTTGTGGAGAAACATCATCTTGGAGCATTGCCGCTTTTGTTCCTTCACGAGGCGAATATTTAAAGATATGCGTTTCAAACAGTTTCATCTCTTCCAGCAAAGCCTTTGTCTCTTCAAACTCTTCTTTGCTCTCCTGTGGGAATCCGACAATCACATCGGTGGTAATTGATGCGTCAGGGTAGTACTCTCGAATCATTTTTACAGCATCATGATATTCGCTCGATGTATATCGTCTGTTCATGCGCGCCAGCACGGAGTCGCTGCCACTTTGCATCGACAAATGAAAGTGCGGACAAAATTCTTCAACGCTTGATACTACATCCATAAATTCTTTGGTGATAATCAGCGGTTCGACGGAGCTTGTGCGAATCCTCTTTATCCCGTCAACTTTGGAGATCGCAGCAATTACTTCCGCCAAAGAACCCCCGATGTCTTTCCCATAAGAAGCCACGTGAATTCCTGTCAGCACCACTTCTTTGTATCCATTTTCCGCAAGACGCTGCACTTCCTGAAGAATGTTCTCGAGCTTTCTGCTGCGAACAGGCCCTCTCGTAAATGGGATGATGCAGTAGGAGCAAAATCGATCGCAACCATCTTGAATCTTGATAAGCGCCCTCGTACGATCGCTCACTTGACTGATTTCCATTTCTTCGAAGTCACGAATCTTCATAATATCGTCCACGATAATTTTTTTGTCCATCGATGTCGCTTTTTGAAGCTCCTGAATCAGCGCGCTACGATTGCTCGTGCCAAGAACTAAATTTACCTCTTCAATTTCCAGCACTTCATGTGGATTCTTCTGCGAAAAACATCCCATGACCACCACGACGGACTGGGGATTGATTTTTTTTGCTCGACGAATCATCTGGCGCGATTTTTTATCTGACATTGCGGTTACGGTGCAAGTGTTGATGATATTAATGTCCGCCTGCTCTCCAAAAGGAACCATCTGATAACCATTGCTCCCAAGCAGCTCTTCCATCGCTTCAGACTCATATTTGTTCACTTTGCAGCCCAAAGTCATGATGGCAAATTTTTTGTGATCTGTATTTTTTTGACTTTCCTTGTTTTGTATCAAAATATTATTTTTTGTAATTAATGTATTCAACGCTTCTCCTTTACACTCTTTGCTACTCGTATTATAGCATGCTTTGGATCAATTTTGAAGAATAACAACATATGATTGGCACAAAAAAGACGCTACGAAAGATTTCTCTCAAGCGTCTTTATTTTTTTAATCGATTCTGATTGATCCTTATGATAACCACTTTTATAAAAGTGTTCGAATTTACAAACCTAATAATAAGCTATGAGTATTGCAACCTCTAGGCAAACGTACTGCATGCTGTTATTCAGGGAGAATGTCAAATTGCTGTTTCATTCAATTCTCTATTTGTATTTTGATTTTTCGTTTTTGATCAAGTCATTTTTTAGATCCCAAAGTTTTTGTGACAAGTCCACTTTGAATGGCTCTGGGTTAGTGAGTCTCTTATATTGTTGCCACATGCTCGCTTTTTGCTGATCAGCGTACGCCCGATATTCTTTCGCTGATTTCTTCTCACGCACTTGTTTTCCGTCGACAAAAAGTGGTTTGAGTAATTTTTCGATCTTGTAATTTGTAAAAGTATGCGTCTTCCAAGTATAGGTCGGATGGAAAATTGTCAGCGGCTCGTTCGTATCGATTTCTTCGTCGTCCAAGGTCAGCAAGTCCGCCTCAAAAATTCCCGTCACCTTATCCATAATACGGACAATTTGCTTGAATCCAGGGTTGTTGATTTTCTCTGGTGACTCCGAAATTTTGATCTTCGGAATAATCACGCCATCCTTCTCAATCCCAGATAATTTGTACACACCGCCGAGTGCTGGATAATCGCTGGAAGTGATAAGTTTCGTTCCAACGCCCCAAATATCAATTTTTGAGCCTTGTAATTTCAAATCCATAATGCTGTACTCATCCAAATCATTCGATGCAGTAATTTTCGCCTCGGTATGCCCTGCCGCATCCAATTTTTCTCTTGCCATTTTTGACAAATACTCTAGATCGCCCGAGTCAAGACGCACGCCAAGCGGCTTGTATCCTTTTTCTTTCAGCTCATCAAAAACTTTGATTGCATTTGGCAAACCGCTCTTTAGCGTATTATAAGTATCGATGAGCAGCATCGTTTTGGCTGGATATACATCGGCATACGCTCGAAACGCATCAATTTCGGAGTCGAATTTTTGCACCCAGCTGTGTGAGTGCGTACCCATTACTGGTATATCGAACATCTGTCCCGAAATTACATTGGAAGTTCCAACACAACCGCCAATATATGCAGCTCTTGCGCCATAGATTCCCGCATAGGTTCCTTGTGCACGGCGCAACCCGAATTCCATCACAGGGTCTTCTCCAGCAACTTGACAAATTCTCGATGCCTTGGTTGCAATCAGCGATTGAAAATTGACGATATTGAGCATCGCTGTCTCTATCAATTGCGCTTCAATCGAATTAGCACGCACACGGATAATAGGTTCATTGGGGAAAAGAATCGTGCCCTCTTCCACCGCATAGATTTCTCCCTTAAAACGAAAATCTCTAAGATATTCAAGAAATCTTTCGTCGAACAGATTCAACGATCTAAGATATGCGATATCCTCTTCTGAAAAATTGAGATTATTGATATAATCGATCACTTGGTCGATTCCGCAAACGATTGTATAGCCACCATTGCTCGGATTCTTTCGAAAAAACAAATCAAAAATCATCTTATCTTTGTTTCCCTGCAAAAAATATCCATTTGCCATCGTAAGCTGATACAAATCCGTCATCATTGTCAAGTCCATGGCAGTCTCCTATTGCTCTAAATTCGTAAAAATTTCTTGAATATCATCATCCTCTTCAAACATATCAATCATTTTTTCAAGATTTTTTTGAAGCGATTCGTCAATGCTAGTATAATTTTGAGGAACCATCGTCACTTCTGCCGAAATCATTTCGATCTTTTCGTTTTCAAGCGCTACTCGAACACTTTCAAAATCCTCTGGCGCAGTCAAAATCTCGTAACCTTCTTCATCCACGACAAAATCCTCCGCCCCAGCATCTAGTGCTAGTCCCATCAGCGTATCTTCGTCCACCGCATCGGATTTTTCTACAAAAATTACTCCTTTGCGATCAAACATAAAGCTAACGCAACCAGATGTCCCCATGTTTCCGCCATTTTTATCAAAATAATAGCGTACATTTCCTGCGGTACGGTTTTTGTTGTCTGTAAGTGCGTTAACAATCACTGCAACACCGCCTGGTCCATATCCTTCGTAAACGATATGCTCAAAATTTTCTGCTTCGCCGCCGCCAGTTCCTTTTTTGATCGCACGATCAATATTGTCATTTGGCATATTCATTGCTTTTGCTTTATCGATTGCTGTCTTAAGCGCCGCGTTGTATTCTGGATCACCGCCACCTTCTTTTGCCGCAACCGAAATCAATCTCGCATACTTCGTAAAAATTTGTGCTCTTTTTGAATCTTGTTTATTCTTTCTATTAACAATATTTCCTATTCTTCCCATAGTTCCTCCTATTTTTCATCTGCAAATTCTGCATTTACATTCATCGCTTCGATCAATTTGATGTTATCATTTTTCTCCGCAAATCGGTCCAAAGTGTATTGATTCGCAAAAAGCATCACTGGTCGTTCAAAATGATCAAACACGAGTGTACTTCTCGAGTTCGACAATTTTTCGAGATTTTCAACCGATTCATCTTTGATCCAGCGTGCCACAGAATAATCCATTCGTTCGATGTATATGTCCGAATTATATTCATTCTTCAGTCGGTATTCAAATACTTCAAATTGAAGCTCTCCCACTGCACCGAGAATAATATCATTGTATCTCGTGTGGTATACTTGCACCGCACCTTCTTGAGCCAACTGGTCAACACCTTTTTTGAAATGTTTTGATTTCATTGCATTGACAGGGCTTACCCGAATAAACAATTCTGGCGGGAAAGTTGGTAGCGGCTCAAAAAATATTTTTTCTTTGCCCGAATAAATCGTGTCGCCTACCTGATAATTGCCCGAATCATAAATCCCAATCACATCTCCTGCGTAGGCACAGTCGATTGTGTCTCGCTCATTTGCCATCAGCTGTGTGGATTGGCTGAGCTTGAGTTGCTTGCCTGTTCGAGATAGATTTACGCTCATCCCACGTTCAAAAACGCCCGAACAAATTCTCAAAAATGCAATTCGATCTCGATGCGCCTGATTCATGTTTGCTTGAATTTTGAAAATAAATCCAGAGAACTGCTCATCATATGGAGAAACTTCTCCCTCGGTTGTTTTTCGAACACTCGGCGATGGAGAAAGCTGAAGATAGTGCTCCAAAAAAGTGGTGACGCCAAAATCTGCAAGTGCAGACCCAAAAAACACGGGAGTGAGTTCTCCTGCTCGAATCGCTTCTTCGTCAAAAGGATACCCTGCACCTTGAACCAGTTCAATTTGTTCTCGAATTTCTTTGAGATTCTCTGGATGAATCAAATTCTCAAGTTCCGAGCCAAACACTCCTTCTTGGCCTAGGTCAATCTCCATTTTCTTCTTATATAAAAATACTTTGTTGTTGATAATGTCGTATATTCCTTCAAATTGCAATCCGCTGCCGATTGGCCATGTCACAGGCGTCGATGGCATCCTAAGAACGCTTTCCAGCTCTTCAATCAATTCGAGCGAGTCCTTTGCTTGTCGATCCAATTTATTGATAAAAGTGAAAATCGGAATTCCTCGCTGGCGACAAATTTTGAATAGTTTTTTTGTCTGTGCTTCGATCCCTTTTGCCCCATCCATCACCATTACTGCAGAATCCACTGCTGTGAGCACACGATAAGTGTCTTCTCCAAAATCGTTATGGCCAGGCGTATCCATAATCGAAATCACTTTTCCATTATATTCAAACTGCATCACCGAAGAAGTGACCGAAATCCCTCTTTTCTTTTCAATTTCCATCCAGTCCGATGTTGCGAATTTCGTATTTTTTTGCCCCGATACGGTTCCCGCTTCACGAATTGCTCCGCCGTGTAAAAGCAGTTTTTCAGTGAGCGTTGTTTTTCCCGCATCCGGGTGAGAAATTATCCCGAAAATTCGCCGTCTTTTTATTTCATCTATTATTTTTTCGTTTAGCATATTCCTCCTTGTCGTTAACCACATTTCATTGTACTACAATTTTTATAAACCGCCAACCACATTTTTCATTGATATTCGTCCCCTTTAAAAAATTTTGCACAAAAAAATGAGAAATTCTCATTCAGCGCAGCATCTTTTCCAATATCAGCAAAATCTTTCGACACAAAACATATCGTTTTTTTCAAAAAAGTGGGGACAAATGTTCTCCAAGACAAAAAATGGCTTACTCTTTATTGAGCTCGCCATTTATTAGGCTGTTTTGCAACGGCCACTATTATTCGATTTTTTTGATCAGTGAATCACTTTAGATAAAAATTCTATCGTACGCTCATTACAGCGCTCAGAAAAAATGTATTCTGGAGTCCCTTGATCTGCAATAATACCATCCTCCATAAAAATCACTTCATCGGCAATTTCTTTGGCAAATCCCATTTCATGCGTCACAACCACCATCGTCATTCCCTCTTGAGACAATTTTTTCATTACATCCAATACATCGCCGACCATCTCGGGATCAAGTGCTGAGGTCGCCTCATCAAAGAGCATAATCTGCGGCTCCATCGCCAGCGCACGAGCAATCGCAACTCGCTGCTTCTGGCCTCCTGACAGAGAGCTTGGAAATGCATCTTTTTTATCGATTAAGCCAACTTTTTGCAGCAACTCTTCCGCTTTTTCTTGCGCCTGTTCTTTTGAGATTCCTTTTACTTTTGTCGGAGCAAGCATAATATTGTCCAAAACCGTCTTATGCGGAAACAAGTTGAAATTTTGAAATACCATTCCAATTTGGGCACGAACCTTATTCTCGTCGATTTGTTTTTCTGTAATGTCTTCACCCTCTAAAACGATCGATCCGCTGTCGATTTTTTCCAGCAGATTCAGACATCGCAGAAAGGTACTTTTTCCTGATCCAGAGGGCCCGATGATTGCAAAAACTTTCCCCTTTTGGATTTCCAGATCAATTCCTTTTAGAATTTTTTTGTTACCAAAGCTTTTTTGTAAATCCGAAACTTTTATCACTTTCTTTCAACTTCCCTTCTAAAAGATTGACCAATTTGGACAACCCAAATGTAAGAACAAAATATAAAATTGCTGCCACATATAGAGGCTCCATCGATTTGAAACTACTTCCTCGAACAATATTCACATTGTACATAATATCTGTCACGCCAATTACCGAAACAATCGAAGTCTCTTTGATTACCGTAATAAATTCATTGCCCAGCGCTGGCAAAATGTTTTTTATCGCTTGAGGCAAAATAATCTCTTTCATCGTCATTGCATGGCTCATCCCCAAACTTCTTCCCGCTTCAAGTTGCCCGCTATCAACCGATTGGATTCCTGAGCGAATGATTTCTGCCACATATGCTGCGGAATTGAGGCTCACTGCAACAATCCCAGCCAAAAATGCAAGAGTTGCAATCGACAATCCCCATTCTTTGGTATTAAAAAGCACTGCCGAACCAAAAAACACGATGAAAAGCTGCGTGATGAGCGGAGTGCCACGAATCAGCTCGATGTATGCGCTGGCAATGATTGATAATCCTTTGTTGTTTGACATTTTCGCAAAGGCGATTCCGGAGCCAAAAATGATTCCAAAGAATACCGACACAGCAGAAAGTCCGAGCGTGTATTTTACTCCAGTGACAAAGTACGAAATATATTTTGTCATACTAGCGATCGAGCCGAAAATGTGAATGCCTAGCAAGGCAATTCCAAATACGCACAAAGCCAGTGCTGCATAACCTATCGCATGATACAACTTCCCAACATTTTTTGTTTTATTATACTTGCTGCTTTTCTCGCTAGAAAATACTATTTTGTTTTCCGCATACTCTTGCATTGTTAACTCCTATTCTGCGTTTTGCTCTGCAAGTAGATTTGCTTCCAGAACAAATTGATCAATTTTTCCGCTACTTTTTAGCTCAGAAAGAATCTTGTTGATTTCTTCCATCAATTCCACTTCATCATTGGCAGTTATTACACTAGAACCATAGTCATCCGATGCAACGACAATTTTTGTGGCAACCGCAAGATCTGGATTTTGTTTTGCAAAAGATTCCGCAACAACTTGTTCCAACAACACGGCATCAATCATCCCCGTCTTTAACTCTAGGATTAAATCAGGATTTTTCCCAAGGGATTTGACTGTCGCTCCCTCGAATTGAGTCTTTGCGATCTCTTCTTGAACCGTCCCGATCTGTACCCCGATTGTTTTTCCTTTGAAATCTTCTATCGAATTATATTCTGAAACTTTATCTGCAGCAACTAGAGCTGTTTGTCCTGCGTGATAATAAATGTCGCTAAAGTCCATCGCATCTTCTCGAGATGGTTCTGGATTAATTCCTGCAATCCCAATGTCGATCATCCCTGTTCCAACACCAGCAAGGACGGAATCAAATCCCATATCTTGAATTTCTAATTCCACTCCCAACGCTTTTGCAATTTCTTTTGCAATTTCAATATCAAAACCTACAATTTCATCTTTTCCATCGATGATTGCATGAAATTCGTATGGCGGATAGTCAGCCGAAGTTCCCACAATTATTTTTCCATTCGCTTTAATTTCTTCCAATTTGTTCATCGGTTTATTTTCGCTCGAAGCAGAATCCGAAGTCGATGTATTCGAACATCCAACTAGTAACATCGAAACCATCATAAGTATTGCAATTATCTTTTTCATATTTCCTCCTAGATTTGTAAAATCGTTATAATAATATAAAAAGCCCGCCTCAACTAAGAGGCGAGCTCGTGCTCACGGTACCACTCTAATTAGTTCACAAAAGAACCATCTCAAAATATTTAACGCATAAATACGTGGAAGATACTCACAACAATGCTTTGTCAATCCAATCTCCGCGGCTCTCTTCGCAATTGTTTTGATTATCGATCTTCCATCGACATCGACTCGCTGTAAATCTCTACAATGCTACTCTTCGCATCAACGATAAAACTATTAAATTTTGCCTTGATAAAACTCTTTGCCTGTTTTGCCTAAATAGCCTCATCGCTAATACCTCCTTCGCATTTTTTCGCTAGCTTGTTGTAATAATAATGCTTTTTTTCGAGAATGTCAATAATCAAAATCACATTTTTTGAAAAATATGCGAAAACTCATCAAAAAATTGGTTATTGAATTGAAAAGTATTTTGCACAAAAAACCGACCTTCCTTCGTTTGATTGACTGTTCAAACTTTAGAAGATCGGTTATTGAAATTATTTTTTCAGGCTATTTTCCACAGCCTTACCATCCGACGGAAAAATTTAGAAAATAAGCATCGCTCCTGAAATAATGATTCCTGAGAACAGCAAAGTGATGACGCAATATCCCATAATATCTTTTGCGGACAGTCCAGCAATACCCAGTGCTGGAAGTGCCCAGAACGGCTGAATCATATTGGTCCATGCGTCTCCCCATGCAATTGCCATTGCAGTTTTTGCCGCATCAACTCCTAGTTCATAACCAGCTGGCATCATGATTGGCGCTTGAACCGCCCACTGACCGCCTCCTGATGGAACAAAGAAGTTGACAATTCCTGCGCTCAAGAAAGTGTACAATGGGAAAGTTTTTACAGTAGAAATTCCTACGAACCATTCAGAGATTGCACCCGCCAAAGAAACTCCTGTTTCAGGATTTGCTCCTGTCATCATTCCCATAATTCCTGCATAAAATGGAAATTGAAGAATGATCCCAGCGGAGCTTGCTGCTGAATCGATGATTGCATCGATATAATTTCGGATATTTCCATGCAACAATAGTCCAACAAACATAAAGATAAAGTTTACAAAGTCAAGGCTTAGGTTTAATCCGTTTTTAGAAATATTATATACAATAAAAGCAAACCCAAGCGCCAAAGTAATGAGCCAAAGCACTCTACTTTGCTCTAATTTTTCAGCTGGACTTGATGCTACAACTTTCTCTCTTTTTACATCTTCAAGAAGCGCCTTATCCACAACGATCGTGTGCTCCTTGTCTGGCATCATCGCTTTGCAAACAAAAGGCAAAAGCACGATAATCAGTCCAGATATTGTGAGATTCATTGGCGAAAAGATCGTCTGTGTGGTAGGGATAAATCCTTGGATCAAATCGCCACTCACTTTTGCAAGTTCACCCTCTCCAGCAATTTTTAGTGGAATCGAGCCCGAAAGCCCGCCGTGCCACACAACAAAACCCGAGTAAGCACTCGCAATTAGCAAGCGATAGTCCACTTCGTCCACTTCTTTCGCCATTTCTTTTGCCAAAAGTGCTCCAAGAACCAAACCGAATCCCCAGTTGATCCAACATGCAATAACCGTAACAAAAGCAGTGAGCATAATTGCTCTTGACGGAGTTTTAGCCGATTTTGCAACTTTTTGTAATGCGTTTTGGAAAATATTT
>JBHBDS010000147.1:0-6407 GCA_041784625.1 Filifactoraceae bacterium | reverse complement strand
TACCAGGCAACTAGCTAGTTTGTTAATGCTGACTTCACCTTATATTTTTGGTGCTTCGGGGACTTCCTACCCTCGAGGCACTTTTTTTTATTCTCAATTTGAAATGGTGGATAATATGACCGAAAAACAAATTATGGACTTGCCCCATATCGAAAGTATGATAGATGGGTACGAGCGAGAAATTAAGTATTTTGCAACATTAATTGCAGATTTTGAACAAAAAAATATACTTCTAAACGCTGCAGAGATTAAAGCAGGATTTAAGGAGTTGGAATCTATTCTAACGAGAAGTAAAAATAGGCTTATCGGATTGCGAGACGAAATATATTTATTTCTCGATAGCATAACCGACCCAGAGATAAAAACCATTTTCCACCTACGGCACGAAAAGAAATTAGATTGGCGTAAAATTGGCGACATAATGGGCTATGATCATACGGCAGTCTATCGAAAATATAGGCAATATCTAAAAAGGAGCTAGCAAATAAACCAGCTCCATTTTTATTTTTAGTACGCTTTTAGTACTCTATCATTATACAACAATCTACAAACTCATTGATATTTCTAAATTACGCCACACAACGGAATAATCACGCTCAAATATTCCAATTTTTTGCATAAATCCTCCATTATTCAATGATCTGTTTTAATATGACTCCCAGCTCGTTGATCAATCGTTCATACTCGCTGAGGGATCCTTCTTTGAGTGCTGCCTGTGCTTCTTCGTACAATTCGTTTGCTCTTTGCACGGACGCCATTACATCGCCATCAAACTCGCTAATGTCGATTGGCAGCGTTCCTTGTTCTTGGCTTTCATCTTGTTCACTTGTATCCCAAATTTTGCCGAAGATTTTTTCCAGAGCGAGTTCGAGATTTTCTGCCATCACAATATTGCTATTGTATGCAACAATGATTCGTTTTACCTCTGGAATCGCCGTTGTCGAACTAGCTCGAATGTACAGTGGCTCGATGTAAAGAATCGAGTTCTCGAGCGGAATCGTGAGTACATGTCCACGAATAACCTCTGACCCCTGTGAATTCCACAGCGAAAGATCTCGAGAAATCACGTCATTGTTGCTGATTTGCGCTTCGATTTGTTGCGGCCCAATGATCGATTGATCTTTTGGGAATCGATAGAGCACCAATTCGCCGTAATGCTCTCCATCATTCCTTGCTACCAAAAATGCCGTGAGCGTTTGTTTTGCTCGTGGCGTAAATGGAATGCTGAGCAAGAACTCCGCCTTTTCTTCATCTGGCAATTTGTAGGTGAAGTAGAGTGGATTCATTACCACTTCGTTGTCGTGATAAGTCTCGGTTGGGGTTGCCCATTGGTCTTCACGATTATAAAAAATATTTGGATCCGTCGCATGGAAGGTTTGATACATTTTGCTCACGACATCAAACATCACCATTGGATAACGCATATGCGCACGAATCTCGGATGGTATTTGCTCCATCGGCAAAAACATTTTTCCAAATATTTTGCTGTACGTTTGAATGATTGGATCCTCCGCATCCGACATATAAAATTCGACTTTACCATGATAGGCATCGACAATCGCTTTGACGGAATTGCGGATATAGTTGTCACCGTATTCGTTAAAAGGCTGCGAGTACGGATAGAATTTGCTCGTTGTATACCCATCAATCACAAAATAAATTCTGCCATCGACGACAATCGCATAGGCGTCTTCTTCAAATGTCAAAAATGGCGCGATTTTTTTTACTCTTGCTACTACATTTCGGTTTGTCAAAATTCGAGAATCCGAATTGATACTCGAAGAAATGAGTAGCTTAAAGTCATTGTATTTGATGGCATACAAAATTCGATTGAGAAAATTCAATTTTACTCCTGCATCGCCCTCATACTCGTTCATCTCATTGCTGTCGCCCTTTGGATAGTCAAATTCATCTTCCGCTGTTTCGACAACGACATAATCATTGGTGAGCTCGCCAAAATAGATCTGTGGTCTTGTCACTTTGAGTGCATCCAGAGACGAAGTGACTGGCATATCCTGCACCACCATGTCTGGTTGCCCCGCACGATTCACACGACTCGCTGGCGCTGCAGCCAGTCCATAACCATGCGTATATTTTAACTTGGTGTTGATCCAAGACTGAGCATTTTGATCCAATTTTTCTTTGTCGAGTTCTCTCGCTGAAAGAAAAATTTGCTGAATCTCGCCGTCAATCATATAGCGATCGATATCCACATCATAGAATCGATAATATCCACGGAAGCCTTGCAACTGATTAAACGCTTCAAGCGCAGGTCGTTCGTCATTGATTGGAACATTTGCAAGCGTTTCAAGATTTGCTTGAATATCTTCCTTGGTCAAATTTTGTTCAACACGAAAGTCTTTGATCTGAATTTTATCCAGCCCATACGCCAGATTGGTGTATTTGATGCTGTGCTCGATAAACGGGCGCTCCATCATCAATTCATTCGGACTGACACGCACCATCTGTACTCCGGCTTCAATCCCATTGCTGAGAAGCGCTGTTGCGAGCAACATCGAAAGTCCAGCGACAAAAATTTTCTGGCGACTTTTTCCTTTGAGACCAACGAGAAGCAAAATAGCGATGATCACCGACGCCACCGAACGGATGCGATTCATCCACATCGTCACATGCACGTCTGTGTATCCTGCGCCAAACACTGCCCCACGCTCTGAATACAACAATTTGAAAGAATCCAGATAGAATTTGATGGCTAAAACGATAAAGAGCAACGCCCCAACAATCATCAATAGCGTCGAAAGGATCCGTCCAATTTTTTGGAGTGCAAGTTTTCGCTTATCCTTGTCAAAAATACTCCCAAAAACTTTCATATCTTCATCCACCATCGGCGGATTGCTCATGTACAAAATCAAAAAATATGCGACCGTAATGATCGCCAAAACGATCAGCAAATTGACCGCCAAGCTAAAGATCGAGCTAATCAGCGGAAAAGAAAAAATGAAATACGATAGCTCTTTTCCAAAAATCGGATCTTTGATCCCAAAATTTGTTTTGTTGAGATACTTTAGAATCTCCATCCAATAGTTGTTGGAAATCACGTACGCAACTGCACCAGAAATCACCGAAATGACGAGACAAAAAATTCTCGACGCACGTTTACCCTCTTCATCTGCACGAACCACAGCCGCTGCCATCTCGTATTTTTTCTGGATGAATTTGAGATAAATCCAAAGTAGCACAAAGATGAAAACAAAAAGCGGCACGGCCAGCACAAATTTCGAGAACAAAATTTTGAGATAAGTATCAAGATAACCGACCTCACGATACCAAAGCACCTCCGTTACAAAGTGTACGATGGAACCAAAAAATATTACGATGATTGCTAATACGGTTATGATTGAACTCAGTAGAATTTTTTTACTTGTATTCTTTAACATAATAATTCCTTTGCGCCTGATAAATTGAAATATCAAGCAAATGTCCCAAAATGAAAATCCTCAAATAAAATATTTGTTCAATAAAATTACGATTTATAGTATACCATATCCATCGGGATTTTTCTACCAATCCACATAAAAAAGCGGCATCGCCAAACAAGATTTCTCGCTTCGCAATGCCGCTACTCCTATTATTTTTTTTTTTGCTTTAATCGTTTCAAAGTGTTCGTTGTAACTTTTCGAAAGCATCTCCGTACACATTGTTTCAACTCTTTCGATTCTTTTTCAGCATCTCGACATTATTCGAATTTTTTCATTCGAAATTTTTTTCTTCTATTACATCGATTGTTTTTCACTCTCTAATCGGATAAACAGTAGGCTCATCCACACCAACGAAGCGCTGAGCAAAATATGCCCTATCCCTGCAAAGCCCGAAAACATTCCTTCGTTAAACGCTTTGTATCCCTCGCCAATCACATCGTGGATGCCTCGTAGATACATCATACAAATTGATAGCAATAGACCCATGCTCCAAAGTGCAAGTGGTTTTTTGAATCGGAGAAGATTTTCTTTTTCTTTGTGTCTCTCGAGAAAAAGATAAATCGCAATTGACAGCACAAAGCCGAGCAAAATCAAATGTGAATGCAAAAAACTTAATCTGGTTTTGCCTGTAAAAAAGAATGCTTTCGTAAACTCGCGATAGAACACGCCCGCAGCAAGTCCCATAATCAAAAATACATAGCCTTGTTGCAGAATATGGATTCTCTTCGGCTCAGAAACAAACTCCCGATAGCCCGAATAAACGAGCAGCAGATAAGCCAACGTCTTTGGCAACATAAACGCTCCTGTCCACGGATAGGTCGACGAGAACAGTACAACAGGAATATAGAACAAAAAGCTGAGTAAAATCAACACGCCCATTTTTTTGAGCAGCGAATCTTTTTCTCTAAGACATAAAAACACAAGCAAGAATCCCATGATCGCAAAAGGGACATTCCGGATGATCCCAATCGACAGCGGATCATTTCCCGTTCCCCACACATTTTGTGGCAAGAATAACGCTCCGATGCGCAGCCCAAACAGTGTCGAAATGACAATGTCAAGCAGCTTACTTCTTTTTCCCGTGCGTCCTTTGTAAAAATTATAGAACAGCAGATAGAAAATTGTCATCGTAATCGACGTGACAAACTGTCCCCAAGATAGAATAAACACAAAACGCTCAAAGCCATTCTCCGCCATGTGCGACATAATCCGTGGCACAAGATGAAAAGCATCGCCCAACCCGAGGATAACGCCCATGCTGCCAAAAATTTTTGCCAACCGATCCTTTTCGAACAACAGTCGAATACCCAGTGCGACCACCAGCGACAAATAAATAATGTCAAACATCGATTCAAACAATCCCATCATATTTTGATTCCTCCTATAATCCATTCCACATACATTTTGTATTTTTCGACAAAAATATTTTTGCTCCAATTATTCGTAAACATTCTTTGCATCAAATCGTGAACAACCGCTCGAAGAAACGCCATCTGATCATTCTCCGCCAAAGTTTTTAGCGCGCCGCTATCTGATGGACCTTTGCGATATGTCCCTTCCCTTTGCTCAAGATCGTAGGTTAGATAGAGCGTGTAATTTTTGTAAAGAGAATAACTTCCTTTGTCAAAAATCTCGTCCGCAATCGCATCGCCATATTCAAAAAGTGTGGTCTGTAGATCGCCGTGATTTTTTTTCATAAGCTCGACAAAAAGTAAATGCATATCCACTGTGTACTCTTTGAGCACAAGAAAATACGCATCATACAAATCCTCAAAATACTGGTAAAAACTTCCGCGTGGAATCTCTGCTCCTTCGACAATACGCTTCACATTCGCCTCGTAAAACGGATGATTTTCAAATTCGTTCTTGAGAACGAGCGCAATACGCTGTCTTTTCTCTTCTTTTAGCTTATAAAAAGTTTGACTTGGCATAAAATTTTCCGACGCAATTTTGCGTCGTCTCCTTGCTTATCATAATATATGACACTGTGTCATTTTGTCAAGAAAAAGAAAAGCACCGTTTTGTTTCAGTGCTTTTTTCGCTTAACTATACTCGATCTTCACTTTACTTCCGCCCTCGCCCATTTTCGCTGGTGTTACCATTAGCTTAACTGGAATTCGTTGCTTGAGCTGCTCCACATGGGAGATGATTCCTACTTTGAGTCGATCGTGGTGAATTTTTTCGAGCGAATCCATCACGACTTCGAGCAATTCATCGTCGAGTGTTCCGAAGCCCTCGTCAAGGAAGAACAATTCGAGCGGCGCAACACCCTTGAGCTGAATTTGTGCCGAGAGAGCCAACGCAAGCGACAGTGAAACGACAAAGGTTTCTCCGCCAGAAAGCGTCTTGACATTTCGTAGCGCACCACCGTTTTTGTTGTCTCGAATTTTGAAGCTCCCATCATCATCGACTTCGAGTGAGTATGCCCCATTGGTAATGTCATACAATCTTTGCGTCGCCTCGAGCGTTACATAGCCAAGTTGTTTCATCGCCATAAATTCAACGAATTTTTTTGCACCAAGCACTTGTTTGAGCTCCTTGAGCATATCCAACTGCTTGACGATTCTTCCTTCTTTTTCGTAGAGTTCTTTTAGTTTCTCAAATTGTTCGAGCGCGCCTTGGTATTTTTTACTCTCGCCAATCACTTTTTTGTTGAGTTCTTCAAAGTTTTTGTGTAGCGTTTGATTGTTTTCTTCAATCGTCATAAATTCTTCATCGCTGATTTTTTTGTCTCCAAGTTTGGCTTGCAGACTCTTGATGATTCCATTTTTCTCCGCAATAAGCTCATGATGGATCGACACTTTCCGTTCAATTTCCGACATTTGCTCTACGGAAAGTTTTCTTTCTTTGAGTAGTTGAAGCTGCTCGAGCAATCGATTGAGTTTCTCCTGTCCTTCGAGATTTTCAAATCGATCAATATCGAGCGCAATCAATCGTTCATACAATTGTTCCTGCGTTTCTCTCGCT
>JBHBDS010000146.1:0-12554 GCA_041784625.1 Filifactoraceae bacterium | reverse complement strand
AATATTCCAGCGCAAAATAGCATCCTGTGTTCTTCTATGCAATAGATGAAAATTAGTTCGAATAACATCGATTTGAAATAATATCGTGCAATAACATCGTGCAATGGTAGAGTGGTTCAAATTTTGAGCAACAAAAAAGGACAAGCGCAGGCTCATCCCATTTTCCCAAAACAAAAACCATAGATGTCTATGGTTGTTTTGCGCTATATGACTCAAGGTAAGTACTATTTCGCAGCGTTAAGCTTTGCAGAAAGTCTCGATACTTTTCTCGCAGCAGCGTTCTTGTGAATAGTTCCTTTTGCAGCGAGTTGCATGATTTTCTTTTGAGCATATTGGAAAGTTTTTGTAGCAAGCTCGATATTTCCAGCTGCCAATGCTTCTTCAAATCTTCTGATCGCTGTTTTCACCTGAGATTTTCTCATTCTGTTAATCGCTGTTTTCTTTGCAGTAACAAGAATTCTCTTCTTTGCGGATTTAATATTTGCCAATGGTTTCACCTCCTCATTCCAAAATAGACACTAATGACGTATATGAGTATATCACAGTTTTTGGAGCCTGTAAACAAAAAATTTAATAAGTTTTCATTCTCTTTCTTAAATGTCAAGACATATGTTACACATTCGATAGCTTTTTCCCTAAAAAATTTCCCCATATAATACATAACGTATTTGACAGCGATTTTATTACAGATTTTTGAAAAATTTTTTAAAAAAATTTTGTGGTATCTTTTTTCTTGACTGATCACAAGCTCAATCGTTATACTAATCATTGATGACAATACGGGAGGTTCTTATGATTCATTATGATATGCCGCTTTTTCGTCCGCCTAGCGAGGCGAGGAGTTTGATCATTCAGGCGACGCTTGGTTGTTCGCACAACAAATGTACTTTTTGCTCGATGTATCGCACCAAAAAATTTACTGCTCGTCCATTGGAGGAGATTCAGCGTGATTTGCAGAGTGGGCGTGAGATGTATCGATTTGTGCGCCGAATTTTTTTGGCAGATGGCGATGCGCTGATTCTGAGTATGGATCGTCTTGTGCCGATTTTGGAAGAAATTCGACGATTGTTTCCCGAGTGCGAGCGTGTTGCCATCTACGCAACTTCCAAGAGCATTCATGGAAAATCCGATGACGATCTCAAAAAACTCTACGACCTTGGACTAAAAATCGTGTACATGGGATTGGAGTCGGGCGATGACGAGGTGCTCACCGCAATCCAAAAGGGCGAGAGTGCGAGCGACATCGTAGACGCTGGAAAAAAATTGATGAACTCAGGCATCGAATTATCGGTCACCGTAATCTCAGGTCTCGGCGGCAAAGAACGGAAGAATGAGCACGCCATCGAAACGGCAAAAGCACTCAGCCAGATGAAGCCGAATTATATCGGATTTTTGGCACTGATGATCGAGCGTGGCACGCCACTCTATGACGATTATGCGGCGGGAAAATTTGTGCCGCTGACCGCAGAAGAAATTGTCGAGGAGATGATATTGTTTCTGAAAAATATTGACTCGGAAGGCTCGGTATTCCGCTGTAATCACGCATCAAATTATTTTGTCCTCTCGGGCACGCTCAATGCCGATGTGCCGCAAATGCTCGCCGAACTCGATGAGGTGCAGGAAGATTTGACCTTGCTGCGAGATGAGCGATTCCGTAGACTATAAAACGTCAACCCCAGATTCCGCTGGAATCCGGGGTTGATTCTACTTATATTTTTCTTCGATTTGCTGAACAAATTTTTCGAACGCAACTTTTTCTTCTGTGCCAAATCGATTGAGCAAGGGACTATCGAGATCGAGTACGCCAGCGATTTTTCCGCCGATTCGAATCGGCACAACCAGTTCGGACTTCGATGCGCTATCGCAGGCGATGTGTCCTTCGAATTGTTCCACATCTTCTACGAGAATGGTTTCTTGCTTCGCGATTGCTGTGCCGCACACCCCTTTTCCGATCGCAATTCGATTGCAAGCAGGAAGTCCTTGGAATGGTCCGAGCACGAGTTCATCTTCTTTGAGCAAATAAAATCCTGCCCAGTTGAGATTCTCTATTACCGCTTTGATAATTGCCGAGGCGTTGGAAAGGTTGGCGATGAGATCGTCTTCTGTCGCTAGCTGTCCCGACAAGAGCAGATTCATATAGGCGAGCCGCTGAGATGGGCTCATTTTTTCGATTCCTTCAATTTTTATGGACATATTCCCTCCGTAAAATGAGAGCGCAGCAATCGCCACGCTCCAAAAAATATATACAAATTATTACAAATGTGCTGCACTTAAAAGTTTTCGCAAGTGTTTTGGACAATTGTCATCGTAGCCGACTTTCTTTTATCTGGTTTGTATGACAATCATCCCACTACACATTTTTTGCAGCTATGATTCCGCTATATCAATTTCATTTTTTCCAATTTGCTGACCATCTTCGCCGCTTTTGGCACGGAAGAAAGTTCTTCCTTGGTGATGGTTTTGGTCTTGAACAGCGCAATCGTATAGACCAAGCCGCCGACGAGCACGCCGAGCAGCACACCGATGGAATTTCTGCCGATCGTCATTCGAATCAGCTCGTATGTTCCTCGCGCTGCCACGCCCATAATTGCTGTGGTGATGATTGGTCCGATGACAAATTTTTTCAAATCAAATTTGAAATCCACCCGAGATCGCACGGCAAAATAGTCGAGCACCGCCGCCACTGCATACGCCGACACGGTCGAAATCGCCGCACCGAGCACGTTGAGACTTGGCATTCCTGTCAAGGTGTAGGTGAGCACAAATTTGAATGCCGCACCGATAAAAAGATTCATCACTGGAATGTAGGTTCTGCCGATTCCTTGCAGCACCGAAGTGGTCGACTGAATCACGCTGAGAAACACCACGCCGACGGAGAGAATCGCCAAAATTTGTCCCACCGAAGTCGGCTCATTTGGAAAGAGCATTCGAATAATCGGTGTCGAAAGCACGAATAGCCCCACGCCCGCAGGAAGTCCAATCAAAATACTCACACGAATCCCAAGGCTCGTGTTGTTGCGAAGTTTTTCCTTATCGCCCACTGCAAAAGCCGAAGAGATGATTGGCACGAGCGAAATCGCAATCGCCGAAGTCACGACCTGCGGAAGATTCACGAGCGTCGCCGCCATTCCAGTCAGCTGTCCATACATCGCATTGGCTTGTTCGTTGCTAAATCCGATTGCCTCCAAACGACTGAGCACGAGCGCAAGGTCAATCATTGTCATCGTCGGCATCACGAGTGCGCCAATAATAATTGGCAGCGCAATCACGAGCAGCTCACGAATAATTTTTCCGCTGGATTCCTCTTCAAAAATCTGATCCGTCGGAAGTTCTTCGTAAGTTTTGCCTTTGCGGAAGTACATCCAGAGCATCACGGCAAGTCCTGCCATCGCACCCGCCGTTGCGCCAAAAGTTCCGCCTGCCGCACCATACTCGAGACCACGAGGCACGAGCAAGTACGCAAAGCCTAGACCGAATCCGACGCGAGCAACTTGCTCCACAATTTGCGAAACCGCAGACGGTCGCATATCATTGTGACCTTGAAAGTATCCACGAAATGCCGCCATAATTGGCACAATAAGTAGCGCTGGTGCAAGCGAAATCATGGCGAGATATGCTTTTGGATTATGCAATTTCTCGGAGACGATATACTCTGCGCCAAAAAAGATTCCCGCCGATGCGAGGAGTCCGAATGCGATTAATATTTTGAACACGAGCCAAAAAACTTTGTCCGCTCCTTTGTAGTTGCCGACCACTCGTCGCTCCGAAACCATTTTTGAAATTGCCACAGGAAATCCCGAGGTCGCAATTCCCACGAGAACCACATAGATCGGGTACGCCGTCTGATAGTATCCAAGCCCTACCGAAGTAATTATCCACACAAGAGGCACTCGAAAGAGCGCCCCCAATATTTTTACAAAAACTCCTGCGACGCCAAGAATCGCTGCGCCTTGCAAGAATGTTTCCTTATTATTTTTGTTCATAGAGTTCCTTTAGAAGCTTGTCGTTGATCGTAATTTTTGCAGACGAACGCAGCTTTTCCATCTCCTCAGAGTATTTTTCAAATTTCAGTTGGTTGCTGATTTCTCCCTTTACTTGATCGAAAGGAACGGTCTCATTGATTTTGTCTGTGAGGTAGATGATGTGGTAACCGAATTGAGTTTCCACGATATCCGAGATCTCGCCAACGCTCATGGAGAACGCTTTGTCGTTAAACTCTGGCACCATCATTCCTGGTGAGAAGTATCCGAGGTCGCCGCCTGCTGCGCCCGAACCTGGGTCATCGGAGTATTCTATTGCAAGCGCTGCAAAATCTTCTCCTCCTTTTGCACGAGCCAAAATTTCTTCTGCCAATTTTAGTTTCTCTGCCTTTTTGTCATCGCTGAGCGTCTGATTGCTCTCATCTCTTGTCGAAATCAAAATATGAGACGCTTTCACTTGATTGTTGGTGTAGCTTGTCTCTTTGTTTGCATCATAATACGCCTTGATATCCTCGTCGCTCACCACCATCTCTGCCATGATCGCATCGGAATATTTTGTGTAAGTCAAACTCTTGAGCAGATGTTCTTTGATGAATGCCTCATCGATACCATTGTCCTGCAAAAACTTTTCGTACGCTTCATCTTTTTTGACCACTTCCATATATTTGTCGTATTCATCTTGAACTTCTGCATCTGTTGCAACTAATTTTTTGCCTTGCGCATCTTGGTATACCAATTCTTGCGTCACGATGATGTCGAGCATTTGCTCCGAGAATCTTTGGCGGAAAGTTACGCCTGGCTCGATCTCAAAACTCCACACATCTTCGCCATAAAGCATGACAAATCCGTTGTCCTCTGCAATTTTTGCAACCGACTTTTCAAAATACTCTTTGCTTACCTCATAGTTATTTACCTTTGCAACCGTCGTGTCCGAAAGCTGAGTGCTTCCGCATCCTGCGAGAAGCAATGCACTTGCTGCGATTGCAATCATTTTTTTTATTCCGAATTTCATTTTTTACCTCCGTTTGGATTATTTATCACCCTAATGCACGAGTCATTAGAATGTTGTTGATGTTTTACAAAACCCTAAACTTTATTGTACCATACTTTCGAGGAATGTGGCGATGTTTTTGAGCAATTTGTATTCGTTGTCGGATTGTGCAAAGTTTTTTTGCACGATAAGATCTCCTTTTGGCGAGTAGAAATTGATTCCTCGCATCGTCTTGCTGATTCGTCCGATTTTGAGTTTTTTGCCGAGCGCTCGAATGTACGAAACTTCTGTGAGCGCATAGACTGAAAACGGAATGTCGGAGAATCGATCTTCGATTTCTTCCTCGATGCTTTGCTTGTCTTCGAGATCTCGAATGGATGCAATTTTTTTGTAGATTTCGATTTTGTCCATTTCATCCTCGATGTATTCGGACGGAATGTAGGCGTTGACTTTGATGTCGATTTCCGTTTCAAAATCTTCTTCGATCTCTTGTCCACGCAGACGTTTGATCGCCTCGTCGAGCATTTTTACATAGAGCTCATAACCAATATCGGCGATATGTCCATGCTGTGTCTCGCCGAGCAAAGTGCCCGCACCACGGATCTCGAGATCTCGCATCGCCACTTTGAATCCCGAACCAAACTCGGTGAACTCTTTGATGGTCTTGAGTCTCTTCTCGGCGATTTCGGTAAGCACTTTGTCTTTTTCATACATAAAATATGCGTAGCCCTGTCTGCTCGTTCTTCCCACTCGTCCTCTTAGCTGATAAAGTTGCGAGAGTCCCATCTTGTCAGCGCCGTACACAATCATCGTGTTGGCGTTGCCGATGTCCATTCCCGTTTCGATAATGGTCGTACATAGGAGCACATCGTATTCTTTTGCGGTAAAATCGTTGAGGATTCCCTCGAGTTTTCGCGAGCTCATCTGCCCATGCGCTACCGCAATTCTTGCCTCAGGAACAAGCTCCGTGAGCAGTTTATGCATTTTTTCGATGCCTTGCACCCGATTGTACACAAAATAAATTTGTCCGCCACGATTCATCTCTCGCAAAATGGCATCGGAAATAATTCCTTCTCTTGCCTCCATCACATAGGTGCGCACGGCAAGTCGTTCTTTTGGCGGTTCCTCGAGCGTTGAAATATCCCGAATACCGCTGAGCGACATATGCAGCGTCCGTGGAATCGGCGTCGCCGAGAGCGAAAGCACGTCACAGTTGCTGCGAATTTTTTTGAGTTTTTCTTTGTCCTTTACGCCGAATCTCTGTTCCTCATCCACGACAATCAGTCCCAAATCTTTGAATTCAATATCCTTGGACAAAATTCGATGTGTACCGATGAGAATGTCGATCTCGCCAGTTTTTAGTTTCTCGAGAATTTTTTCCTGCTCTTTTGCCGTTTTGAATCGGCTAATCAGCTCGATTTGGATTGGGAAATTGCTGAATCGCTCGCGAAAATTATTGTAATGCTGCTGAGCGAGCACGGTCGTCGGCACGAGAAAGGCACTCTGCTTGGAATCCATCGCTGCTTTGAAGAGTGCCCGCAGCGCAACCTCTGTCTTACCATAACCCACATCACCGCAGAGCAGACGATCCATGATTTTGGTGCTTTGCATATCGGCTTTGACATCATCGATCGCACGCAGCTGATCATTGGTCTCGACAAAAGGAAAGTCCGATTCAAATTCTCTCTGCCACGCATTGTCCTCTGAGAATGCGTAGCCGACTTCGTTTTCTCTCTTTGCGTAAAGATCCACAAGGTCTTGCGCGATGAGATCGACGATTTTTTTCGCTTTTTTCTTTGTGTTTTTCCATTCTGTTCCGCCGATTTTGCTCAGTTTGAGCCCGCCGTCTCGGATGTTGCCGATGTATCGCTGAATTTTAGCCATCTGATCGAGCGGAAGATAGAGCGTATCACCTGCAGCGTATGCAATTTTGATATAATCTTTGATGACATTGTCAAACTCTTTTTGTTCGAGCGCAACAAAACGTCCGATACCATACGCCTCGTGGACAACATAATCGCCCTCTTTCAGCTCGATAAAAGACTCAATTTTTTTGGTTTTAACTTTTTCTTTGAATTTTCGCTCGGCATTTTTTTGCGGCGAATAAATTTCGTTCTTCGTAAAAATCGCCAGCTTGCGTTTGGAATAAATCGAGCCGCCCTGAAAATATCGGTCGGTAAACACCACTCTTGTGATCTCGGAATAGTCTGCACCCTCGAGCAATCGCATCGAGTCGACGTCATTGTCGGAGAAGAGCTTTTGAATCCCTCGCACCAGCAAATCGTCCCGCAGCGAAATGATGACAAGATAGTCCATATCCCGAAGATATTTGACCTCCTGCATAAAATCCAAAAGTCGTCCGTGAAAACTAGGAATCTCTCTTGTCTCGACCGAAATGATTTCGTCCACTTTGAAATCTCGAATCGTCGAGGTGATGCCCGTGTGATAGAGCATCTGATAGGATTCAAACAGCGCATGAATCTCCTCTGTCGTTAGCAAGAGATTGCCCTGTCCTTTGATTGCAAAACCTTTTTCCATTGCTCCGACAAATGAGTCTTTGTATTCTTCAAAAAATCCTTCGATTCGCTCCATTAGGCGGTTCGGATCGTTGAGCACGAGCAAAATATCTTTTGGCAGATATGAAAAAATCGTGTTGTCTTCTGTGTAAAAATAGTCGATGTATTTTTCGATTCCCTCAAAATGCTGCCCTCGCTCAAGCCGCTCCACATCGTAGTGCACATCGGAACTCGTATCTTTTTTCAAATCTTTTTTGAGCGCTGCGATGCATCGTGCTCGCTCTGTTTCATCAGGCAAAACAAAAGATCTCGATGGAATGATTTCGGTCTGCTGATGCTTTTCGATGGATTTTTGCGTGTAGATATCAAAGCTGCGAATCGAATCCACCTCATCGTCGAACAGCTCGATTCGCATCGGATGCTCTTGGTCAGGCGAAAAAATATCGATAATCCCGCCACGAATCGCAAACATCCCAACCCCTTCGACCTTGTGCTCTCTCATGTAGCCGAGTTTGACCAAATGCTGCGAGAGTGCATCCTTGTCGATGCGACCGCCAAGCGTCAGCGTGATTGGCAAATCCTCGAGTACTTTTGGTGGTACATATTTTCGTTGAATTGCCTCAGCAGAGAGAACGCAGATTTCATATTCGCCTCGAATTAAGCGAAACAAATTGCTGAGCAACTCCCCCTCGAGCGCGCGGTTTTTTGCCTCGATCGAATAAAAACGAATATCCTGACTCTTGATGATTGCTGTTTTTATTCCTGATTTGGTAAGCGCACGATGCGCCTCCATCGCCTCCTTATCCGAAGTGTAGAGGAGCGCCAATTTATTGCCGTGACGATTGAGGTAGTTCGCCATCTCGGTTCGCTGCACATCTTGCAAGCCTGTCACAAGAATTTTGTTTTTTTCATGAAGTGCTCTGCGCAGTTCACGATACTCCTGCGACTCATCAAAAATTTGATCCAAAACGAATTTTTTTGCGGAAGATCTTTTACTTTTCTCTTTCAAATGTTCTTCCTCAGTCAAATCATTTCCTGAGCCAAATTTTTCGCTATCTATCGAGGATATTTTTTTGGAACTTTTTTTCAGGGATTTTTTTGCATCAAGCTCACTAATCTCTGTCAAAAGTTCTTCTTCATTGTTTATTTTTTTACTCATAACTATCCATTGTATTTGTTCATCGCAATATCGACCGTGCTCTCCACCGCCTCGATGGTCGCTACGGCCGCCGTTTCGATGGACTCAATCATTTTTGGGATTTCATCTTTATCAAATTTGCTCAGCACAAAACTCGCCAGATCTTGCTGTGGCCGAGGTTTGGACACGCCGATTCGAATGCGAGGAAAATCATCAAATCCGAGCAGATAAATAATATTTTTCATCCCATTGTGCGTGCCTGCGCTCCCCTTGTGGCGAATGCGCAGCTTGCCAACCTCGATGTCGATGTCGTCATAAAGCACGATGAGATTTTCTCGTGGCACTTTGTAATAATTCATCAGCTCCACCACCGATTGTCCGCTCAGATTCATAAAAGTTTGCGGCTTGGCGAGCACAATTTTTTCACTGCCAATTCGTCCCTCACCAATCAGCGCCTTAAATTTCAAGCGATCAACTTTGATGTTTAACCTTTTTGCAATCTCGTCAATTGCAATAAAACCCACATTGTGTCTGGTCGCCTCATATTGTTTGCCTGGGTTGCCCAGTCCGACAATAATGTACATACTACTCCTCACAAAAAAAGCCATACGTTGTCGTACAGCTTTTTGTCTATCACTGTTAAAAATTTTTTGCCTATGGTTCAAACAACTCGCTCACGGACTCGCCTTTGAAAATTTTTGTAATCGCCGAAGAGAACAGTTCCGCTGTGCTAAGCACTTTGATTTTGTCGATCTTTTTCTCTTCCGAAAGCGGAATCGTATCGAGAACGATTACCTCGTTGAGCGGAGAGTGCTCGATTCTTTCGATTGCTCTGCCAGAGAGCACTGGATGCGTGCAGCATGCGTAAATATTTTTTGCGCCGTATGCTTTGAGCGCTTCTGCTGCGTTGCAGAGTGTTCCTGCCGTATCAATCATATCGTCTAGGATAATCAGGTTCTTATCTTTTACATCACCGATGATGTTCATTACTTCAGAGACATTATTTTTTGGTCGTCTTTTGTCCACGATGGCAATCGGTGCGTCGAGATATTCCGCAAATTTTCTCGCTCTCGCTACCGAGCCATGATCTGGTGAAACCACCACAAGATCTGGAATGTTCATCGCCTCAAAATGCTTGACCAAAATCGGTCCGCCAAGCAAGTGATCCACAGGAATATCAAAATATCCTTGAATCTGATTCGCATGAAGATCCATCGTAAGAATTCGGTCCACGCCCGATGCCTCCAAAATATTTGCTACCAATTTTGCTGTGATTGGATCTCTCGCCTTTGCTTTGCGATCTTGTCTTGCATAACCGTAGTACGGAATCACCGCCGTGATTCTTCCTGCCGACGCACGTTTCATCGCATCGATCATAATCAGTAATTCCATCAAATGATTGTTCACTGGTGCACAAGTGGACTGCACGATGTACACATCGACATTACGCACGCTCTCGTTAATATTGACTGCAATCTCCCCATCGCTAAAAGTTCGCACATCCGCATCTCCTACTTTGAGGCCGAGCTGATCTGCAATTTTTTCTGCAAGTTCTTTGTTTGAGTTTCCAGCAAACAATTTGATCTTATTACCACTGATAGAACCCATTTTCTCCTCCTATTTTTTCTTCCAGTTTTCTTTGTTCGTCTGTCGCTCTCTCGCAATCGCAAGCGATTCTTTTGGTACATCCGAAACAATTGTCGATCCCGCAGCAACCGTTGCATGCTCACCGACTGTAACCGGCGCAACGAGATTTACATTCGAGCCGATAAAAGCTCCGTCCCCAATCGTAGAGACAAATTTATTTTTTCCATCGTAGTTGACAAAAACTACGCCACAACCAATATTTACATTCTCGCCGACAACCGCATCCCCGATGTACGCCAGATGCGAAGCCTTAGAGGCATTCCCAAATTTTGCGTTTTTGAGCTCCACAAAATCGCCAATTTTACATTTTTTGCCAACGTCCGTCTTTGGACGAAGATACGCATAAGGACCAACCGTCGTCTGATCGCCCACGCACGCCTCGGTCAGCGTCGAGGACCAAATCGTGCAATTCTCTCCAACGATCGAGTTTTCAATCACGGAATTTTCTCGAATCAGACTTCCTTTGCCGATTTTGGTGTTGCCACGCAGATGACAATTTGGATAAATCACCACGTCTCGCTCAATCACCACCTCATTGTCAATATAGGTCGCATCGGGATTGACGATAGTCACGCCATTGTCCATATGATGGCGGTTTATTCGATTGCGCAGGATTTTTTCCGCTTGAGCGAGCTGCTGTTTGCTGTTAATGCCAATCATACTCTCTTCATCGATGGCAAAAGTACCCACCTTCGCCTGCTCACGAGCCAGTGCAAACACATCCGTCAGATAATATTCTTTCTGGTCGTTGTTGTTCGAAATATTGTTGATACAATCTTTGAGCAATTTCCCATCAATGATATATGTACCGACGTTGACTTCGTTGATTTTTTTCTGCGCATCATTGGCGTCACGCTCTTCGACAATTTGCTCAAAAATTCCATCCTTGGTGATGATTCTTCCATAAGCAAACGGATTTTGCACAATGGAACTCATCAGCACTGCGCCGTAGCCCTGAGATTTTTTCTCCGCAAAAGCGACAAAATCCTCCTTGCCAATCAGCGGCGTATCTCCGCAAGTGATGATC
Source organism: Filifactoraceae bacterium (assembly GCA_041784625.1). Classification (GTDB taxonomy): domain Bacteria; phylum Bacillota; class Clostridia; order Peptostreptococcales; family Filifactoraceae; genus JAUNKE01. The sequence goes on along the minus strand of JBHBDS010000146.1, from coordinate 1,255 downwards.
ACCTCATCCTCATCGTCGATATGATCCATCGCACACATCACCGCATGACCCGTGCCAAGCTGCTCATACTGGAATGCGTACTCCACCGAGTCGCCAAAATATTCCTGCACCAGTTCTGCGCCGTAGCCGACCACCAAAATGATTTTGGTCTGCTCATCGAGCGTCGCATTCTCAATTACATGAGAAAGCATCGGCCTGTTTCCAAAATTATTCATCACCTTTGGCAGATCGGATTTCATCCGAGTTCCTTTACCCGCCGCCAAAATAATTACTTTTCTCATACACACCTCTTTTGTCACATCTTATATTATACAACCTTTTAGGCTATTTGAATATTCTTTTTGTCGCAAAAGTTTTGTACACTACAAATTTCGAAATACATCGCCGAGTTTTTCGTGAATGACAAGATCGGCCACCGAATCCTTTTTGGTTTCGTCTTTATTGATCAGCACGATGTTACCGCCCTCAAAATAGTCAATGAGCCCCGCCGCAGGATAAACCTCCAGCGATGTTCCGCCGATAATCAGAATATCCGCATTTTTTATATACTCAATCGCTTGCGCTATAAGTTCTTTGTTCAGCATCTCCTGATAGAGCACCACAGCGGGTTTGATGCGCCCGCCACATTCGCTGCAGAGTGGTACACCTTCACTTTTCTCGATATATTCCAGATCATAAAATTCTCCGCATCGAGTACAATAATTGCGATGAATCGAGCCGTGCAGTTCTAACACATTTTTGCTCCCCGCGAGTTGGTGCAAACCATCGATATTTTGTGTTATGACGGCGGTCAGTTTTCCTTTTTGCTCGAGCTCCGCCAATTTTTTGTGCACGATATTTGGCTCAACACCTTTGATAAGCAATTTGTCTCGATAAAACTCATAAAACTCCCTTGTCCTTTTATCATAAAAACTATAAGACAAAATCTGCTCCGGCGGATATTTGTACTGCTGATTGTAAAGACCATCCACGCTGCGAAAATCCGGAATCCCACTCTCCGTCGATACGCCCGCTCCACCAAAAAATACGATACGCTCCGCTTGGTTCACCAGCTCCACAAATTTTTCAATCGCTTCCATACTCGCCTCCTTAATCATATCTTATCTTATCCGCTCTGGTTTTTTCTTATCTGCACTTCTCTCTTCTCTATCTTTTCGATTCTCTCTTATCTTTCTGTTCTCTCTGTGCTAACCTGTGCATCGTCAGGAGATATCACATTCTATTATTTTCCATTCTTCTTTAGTTTTTCATATTT
>JBHBDS010000145.1:0-5513 GCA_041784625.1 Filifactoraceae bacterium | reverse complement strand
TAGACGGAAGATTTGCCAAGGATTTGGTATATCGCTTCGATGTAGACGAGCGATAGGGAGTTGATATATTTTTCGAGTTTGTAATTTTGAGTCATATGCTTCTCCTGTTTGATTCAATTTCTTGTGCTTATTGTAGCACAATAGGATTGCTTTCACGGAAACCCTCAAATTCAACCTGTTTAAGGCGCATTAATTCGTCTTTGGGCAACTTTTCGGGCAACTTATCCAAAATATCGATCGATTTTTTCGGATTCCTCTTTCTCCTTGCTGGCGATCTTTGTTAGATAGCTCTCGGTCATTTTTACGGATGCGTGGCCAAGATTTTTGGAGATTGTGAGGGTGTTCATTTCGGAGTAGTGGGATATGGTCGTGTACAAGTTGCGCAATTTATGTGTTCCGAGTTTGGGGATTCCGATTTGAGCACATATTTTTCGAAGAGTGTAGTTGGTTTTCTTGGCGGTAATATCATTTTTTGTGATTTTGTTGATTGTGATTCGTTCGCTTGGGTTTTCTTGGTCTAGTAAAGGATATAGATATTCCCGTGTGATTGTTGGCACAAAAACAGTTCGGATACTGCTCTTTGTTTTCGGTTTGCCTAGTCCTTTGTTCCCGTGCATATCGATCACTTTCATTTGCTTATCGATTTTTATGGTGTGGTTTTCTGTGTCCACGGCATCGGTAGTTATCCCCAAGGCCTCCCCAATTCGCAATCCTGTTGTGATCTGCAGCAATAACACGCAGCGGATATAGGGGTCGTCATAGTCTACGATCGCTTGTATCAACCTGCGAATTTCTTCTTCCTCGAGGAGTTCGGGGAAAGATTCTTTCTCGAAGGTGCGCAATTTGAAGTTGATGGGGTTTTTGTCGATGAGGTCTAAATCCATTGCAAAGTTGAAGACTGCTTGGAGCTTGCGATACTCATAATCAACGATGGTTTTGCGTTTTGCCGTGTAGTGTGCTAGCAATTCGGATTTGGTGAATGATGTAATATCTCGATCTAATAGATTCTCAAAATGTTTTTTTGCTGCAGTGTGGTTTAGTATTGTACCAGCTTCTAAATCTTTGGATTTAATGTATAAATCCCAAATGTGGCCAAGAGTTTCTTTGTTTTTTGCTTGTGCGGTTTCTTCTGCCACAACTTGGTATTTGCCTGCTCTAACTTCTGCAACAAACAGATCGTGCATTGCTTTGACTTGTGATTGGTCGCCCTCCCAGTTGGTGGAATATTTTATTTTTTTGTGTTGGATGCGGAAGCGGTAGGTGTTGCCGCCTCTGTGTTCTATGCTCATATTTTACCTCCTCCGCCCATTTGTTGCCTTATTATTGCGCTTGATCCTGCGCCATATACTGCGACTGCTTATATTCTTCCGCCAAAATAGTCGTGTTGAACTCTGCAGCTGGGTCGATGGTGTGAACTAATTTTTCCAGTTCATCAATAGTAGTGGAGAAAAATTCTTTTCTTAGATTGACTTTGTTTAGACGTTTATGTGTAAGGGTGTCGTGCAATTTCTTCTCTAGTCCTACGGCATCTTCTGAGAAAATGAAGCTGTGGACATCGAAGGAGAACGGAACGCTGGCATCGCCCAGTTCTTTTACACGATCCATTGGGTCTAGTCGTCTTGTCATTCCGATTTTGAATACATTATCGCCAAACGAGCCGATATTCGAAATAATATAGACGTTACCAGCTTTTCCGTTTTGACGGTTAATAATATCTTCTTTTTGCTCCTCCACTTTATCCAGTTTGGCTTGAAGCTCTTTAATTTTTTGCTCTAGTGCCTGCACTTTTTCGCTGTCTTCGTGCGCTTCGATCATCTGTTGGCGTACTTTTTCGATTTCATCGTTGTATTTTCGTTCTTCTCTTTCAATCATTTCTTTTTGGCGTTGAAGCTCTCGTCTTTCCTCTGCCTCTTGGCGCATTTGTTCACGGATTGCCGCCTGCTCTGCCTTTTCTTGTTCTTTCTTTACATAGTATTCATACTCAATCTTCACAGCGTTTGCAAATAGGTAGTCAATTTCGCCGATGAATTTCACGAGAGTTGGGGCGATGCTTTGGTTTCCTTCTCCTGCAATTTGCAAATATTTTGTGGTGATTTCGTTTACCAATTCAAGAGACTTGTCGAGTTTTTCATATTTTAGGTTGTAAAGTACGTTTTGCAGCTCAGAGCGGAGTGCGATTACCATTAGTTTATAAATTGCTGCATTTGCCTTCGTGTTGTATCGTGAAGCATACTTATCAAGGACTGCGTTGATCAGCTTATCGTTTTCGTTGTACGCCTTGCGCAAGTCCTTAATATCCGTGCTATGTAGTTTCAAGGTCACGGATGGCGCATATTCTTCTGCGTCTGCAAGCATATTTTCTGGCAGTTTCAGCGCAGTATAGAGGAGCTCGCTATTTGTATAGTTTTCGATGGCGTGGGCGAATGATTTGTATTGCTCTTTGAGTTTGCGCACTTTCTTTTCTTGTGTCGCTGTATCCTTGGCGTGTTTTTCGTATTCCGCTCTTGTTTTCCCTAATTCTACGGTGTAGTGGGCAATGTCCTTTTCTATAGTGATCAATTCCTCTTTGGCTTTTTGTACTCCATCATATCTTGCTGCCTCGGCAAGACGATTGTATTCAGCTTCCTTGTCACTAAGTAGAGCGTTCAATGTCTCTATACTTCCGTGATTCTTTTTGTATTGTGTAAATGCTGCATTTTGTCTAAAGTATGCAACTGCAAGCCCAATGGCTACTAGTCCAAGAAATATTGTCATAATTCCTCCCTAAAGTAAGTTCAAATATTCTACAGGGATGCCTGTAAGATTGCTGATATTTTCGTTGCTTGGGTACTCCATATTCTCTATGTCATCTTGCCATTGGTATTGCAGCAAGTAGATGGCAAAGCGGTTTGCGTCGTTTTCGTATCGATCCAAATTGTAAAATGTGTGGTTTGCTAGCCAAAGTTTATTGTAATCGTGCCTCATCAAAATATGCCCTAGTTCGTGGGCGCAGGTGAATTTTGCTTCGATTTCGTCTAGATCTTCGTTGATGAAGATGGTTCTTATTCGGTAGTTGGTAGCGGTAAATCCTTTTAGGCTGCCAAGGGGCACGTATTTTACGATGATTCCGTAGTCCCAGCAGATTCTAAATGGGTCGGACGATTCTGCACGCTTTACGGCTTTGTTCACGGCTTTTATGTATTTTTCGTGTTTGTGTCGCATAGGTCGCCCCTCCGTCTTATTTCTTGTGTTTCTTTGGTGTAAATTTATCCTTTGCGGCAATCTTGCTCATTCTAACGGCTGTGGCTAGGCTTGCTTTTACCAGTTCTCTTGTCTCATCATCCAGTATCTCGCCGTGCATCATTAAATTCTCGTGGTTCTCCAAATCTTCTTCCAGTGCCTCGATGCGCTTGGCGATGTCTAGTTCGTCTTTTTGGGTCAATGTTGGCGATTGAGAATTACCTAAAAGGTAATCTGCGGATACGTTGAAGTAGTTGGCGATTAGTTTAAGCGTCTCAACATCGGGAACGCTGTACCCTGTTTCATAGTTCGACACAGCAGATTTGCCTATCCCCAAAACGTTTGCAAGATCAGTTTGTGTGAGTGATTTTTGCTTTCTGAGTTGTTTTATTCTTTCTGCTAATACATTCATAAGTTCCCTCCTTTTTCATAATTAAGTACAAATAAATTGTACCACGCCAAGAAAAAAATACAAGAAAAAAGAACGAAAGTACAAAATAATTGTATTTTACTATTGACAAGTACAAATAATTTGTACTATAATTGACACAGAAAGGAGGAGGGAGGATGAAGAAAACACTCAGAGAACTAAGAGAAGATAGCGGTTTGACACAATCTCAGATGGCAGAAAAGCTCGGATATGCTAGCAAAAGCGGATATAACGCACTTGAACTTGGCAAGGTATCTCCGTCACTGGAACAAGCAAAAAAGATTGCTCAAATTTTTTCAGTAGGAATAAGTGAAATTTTTTTTGAAAACAAAGTCCAAGAATAATGGAATTTCTCTAAAAAAATACAAGAAAACAGGAAAACGTAACAAGACAATAAGGGAGATAGCGTATGAGCAAAGTAGATCAAGCCACCTTAAAAATGCTATCGGATGTGGTGGCGACGATGGCGCAGATGGTGGAGGCGATGGCGACCACGCAGAACGAAGAAAAGCAGGAAAAAGCAGTCTTGAAGATTGGAGAGCTGGCGGTTTACATCGGGAGAAAAGAAAAATGGATACGTGATCACAGAGACATTTTGCCACCTGTCATTTCGAAAAAGCCGCTTGTGTGGATTAAGAAAGACATTGATGAATGGCTGGAAACCCAGCGTATCGAAAAGGAGAAAAACACAAAAATCAATGCGAAAATCGATTCTCCAACTTTTGGAAAAGTGAGTATGAAAGGAGCATAGAGATGAATAGAAGAGTTAGCGTAGCGGTGGTGGCGGTTGCGCCAATATTCGCCAGCTTTGTGATGGCGGCTTTGTATCGGCAATGGCGAGGATATTGGACGGTTGGCGGTGAGGGATTCTTTTACCTCTTCATGATTTTTATGATCGGTCGCTATGTTTACCAATTGGCTGGCGAGCTGGAGAGGGAGATGGAAAAAAACCATCGACTGGAGCGGATGATGCGCGGTAAGGATCAGAGTATCAATCATTTGTATGAGCGGATTAAGAGTTTGAGAGAAATTATCAAAGAGGCGAATCGAAAAGAAGAGCAAGCAATGGAGAAAAGAAGAGTTGGGTAATGTCGGGCAAGAGAAGAGGGCTTGCTGCAATGCACACAGTCAAGCCCTTAAGCATAATCACAATATTAGTATATCAAAAATAAGGAGAATAGACAATGAGTAGTATGGAATTGAAAGGGCTGAAGAAAAAGGCGGCTGATATTTTGGGGATTCGGACTTTTGAGTTTGGAGCTGATCCACAGGCATTTATCCATAAGGATACAGGGGCGCCGACGGTTGTGTTTTATGGAACAAAGGAACTCTGGGAAGGGTTGGAGGAGCAGTACCAATTGGATCGGGCTTGCGAGTTTGGCGGATATATGCAGTATTGGTATGTTAAGGAAATTGACGGAATACGCTTTTTGGCTTGCTACAGGGAGGAATTGCCGCTGTATCAAGAAGAGACTGAAAAGGAGATCGAGCCGCCTCAAGAGCAGGAAGAGAAAAAAGTGTTTAGTAAGGTTAGCGTTACAACGGACATTCTAATTAATGCGCTTGAGGATATGGGATTTGCTTTGGATAGCGGAGAGGCAAGAATTTACATCAAGGATCGGCAGGATGATTATTTGATCGCTAGCGTATGCGAGAGGGCGTATGGGCGATTTAACACCGATACGGAGGGGTTCGGGTTTTTGGAGGATTGGCAACAGGCTGATTTGGTTGAGATATTGATGGATTATGCAATTACGCCAGTGGCGGAGAGGAAGTAGGGGAGGAGGAGATAGAATGCAAAATTTAGTGACGAATTTGGAAGTATTGAAAGTAGCGAAGCCGATTGTCGAGTTTAACTACACGG
>JBHBDS010000144.1:0-41214 GCA_041784625.1 Filifactoraceae bacterium | reverse complement strand
ATGGAGGATGCCGTAAAAGAACTTCGATTTGAAGACGCTGCAGAATATCGAGATTTACTCAATCATTTGCAGATACTAAGCGAAAAGCAGAATGTATCCATTCGAAAATATAGCAGCAAGCAGCATTATGTAAGTTTTGATTACGACTCGGAGCGAATCATCATCACCGTTTTGATTTATGAAAAAGGAAATCTGATCGCTCGAGAGTTCTATGATTTTGACAACTATTTCAAAAACTATGAAGAAATCTTTGCATCTTTCTTGATGCAATATTATACCGATAATCCAGACATTCCAAAAGAAGTCTATATCGAGGACATTTCCATCAACATTGAAGCGATTGAAGAGTCGCTGAACAAGGAGAACGACAGCAAAATTTCAATTGTTATTCCAAAAATTGGAAAGAAAAAAGAAATTCTTCAGCTTGCGAAGAACAATTCGACAGAACAAATCAAGTTGATCGAGTTAAAATCAGAGCGCAAAGAAAAAAATTCCTACTATGCAATAATAGAACTGGAGAATTTGACGGGTGTAAAACCAATTCACGCCATTGAATCTTTTGATGTCTCTAACATCAGCGGTGCGGATTCGGTGGGTGTAAAAATTGTGTTCAAAGACGGGAAAAAATCGCCGTCCGATTATCGAAAATATCGTATTCAGCATCACGGAAAGCCAGATGATTACGCATCAACAGCACATATGATTGAGAGGAGACTGCTCAAAGGAGATCTGCCGGATATTATTTTGCTCGATGGCGGCAAAGGACATGTTTCGACGATCAAAAAACTGCTAGAGAAAATGCAAATCTTTGTTCCAGTATATGGGATGTACAAAAATGATCGACACCAAACCGAGGGGCTCTGCGATGAAAATCAAATTTTTGAGGTCAACAAAAATAGCAAGCTGTTTCGATTGCTTTCAGAGATTCAAAACGAGGTGCATCGATTCGCCATCAATTATCATCGAAAAAGCCGAGAGAAAACGATGCTGCGATCGGAACTTGACGAAATTTCTGGCATCGGCGAAAAAAGAAAACTCGCTCTGCTGAGAGCCTTTGGTGGAATGGAAGGAATCAAAAATGCATCGATCGAGGATCTCCAAAGCGTAGATGGGATGAATGCACGATCTGCAAAAGCCATCGTCGAATATTTTCAAAGAAAAAATGAGGAGCATAAAGAATGAAGTCCGTAGTATCTGTTCAGAACATGATTCGCGAAATGCAGCTGAATTGTGTTCATACGTTGAGAGAAGATAAAAAAATCGAAACATCTGACATCAATCGTCCAGGGATGCAGTTGATGGGCTATTACGAACATTTTCCGCACGAAAGAATCCAAGTGATTGGCAATGCAGAGTACTCTTATTTGATGTCATTGAGCATCGAAGAAATGAGAGAGAAAATGAATAAATTTCTCCGTTATGATTTGCCGCTGCTTTGCATTACACGAGGGCATCAGAACGATGAGATTTTGGAGCTTGCAAAGAGCAACCATCAATTTTTGGTGTATAGCGATTTGCCGACCACCAAGTTTATTTCCAAAATTTCGGATTATATCAATGATAAAACGGCGCCAATTGTAGTTTCGCATGGTGTACTGGTAGATGTGGACGGACTTGGAATTTTGCTCAAAGGGGATAGTGGTGTTGGGAAAAGCGAAGCAGCACTTGAACTCATCAAAAGAGGGCATCGCTTGGTGTCTGATGATGCAGTCGAGATCAAAAGAATCGACGATCGTTTGGTGGGGCAATCTCCTGCGCTCACCAGACATATGATGGAGATTCGTGGAATTGGCTTGCTTGACATCAAGAGTTTGTATGGGATTGGTGCGGTCAAACCAACTAAAACCATCGATATCGTCGCTCATCTTGAAAACTGGGATGAGAGAAAATATTATGATCGTCTCGGATTGGATGAAGAGTATATCGAAATTTTGGGGATAAAACTTCCCAAAATTACCGTTCCTGTTAAGCCAGGAAGAAACATCGCCGTAATACTCGAAATTGCAGCGAGAAATCAAAGACAAAAGGTAATGGGTTACAACGCTGCGATTGAATTTAATCAGAAGCTATTGAAAGAGCTTTCTTCGTCGAATCCTGACGCCAGAAATTTGTCGATGGTTGAAGATTAACAAGGGATATGAGATAATAAATAACATGGAGGTTATTGTGAATAGAATTGCTGTAAAAATCGCAAATCAAGATTATACCATCACAGGAGAAGAGGAGAAGGATTATATTCTTAGCCTCGCTTCGCATGTGGATGAACAGATTCGGATTGCATTGGAAAAAGCGCCAAAAGTCAACAATGTGACACCGGTAATTTTGGCGTCCATCAATATTGCAGATCAGTATTTCAAGCAAATTGAAAAGAACAAAGAATTGATCGAGCAGATGGAAGATGGATGCTTTAACAAGGATGATTGGGACAAAAGAAACTCCATGCTGATTGATGAACAAAACGAGAGTATCAACAAATTGTTTGATCGAGTTCAGCAATTGGACAATATTTTGGTGGAGAAAAATAAAGAAATTTTTGATCTTCAAAAAGAATTGGAAGAGAGTTTGGAAGAAAATAATCAGCTCAACGAACTTCTGAACCAATTTGAAAATGATATGAATGAGTTACAGGCGGAGCTTGTTTCTTATAAGAGCCAAAGCGGGAAAAAATAATGAAATATGATGTAGAATTGCTAGCTCCCGCTGGAACTTTTGAAGCGCTTGTAGCAGCGGTGCAAAATGGTGCAAACGCTGTGTACATTGGCGGCATGAGATTTGGAGCAAGAGCTTTTGCAGGAAATTTTTCGGACGAAGAATTGATTGCTGCTGTAAAATATGCGCATGTTCGTGATGTAAAAATATTTGTCACGGTAAACACGCTGATTCGTGATGAGGATTTTGAAGAATGCATGGCATTTATAGATTTTTTGTATCACAATGATGTCGATGCGGTGATTCTTCAAGACGTTGGACTTGCTTCGGAAGTTCATAAGCGTTATCCCGATTTGGAATTACATGCCTCAACGCAGATGAGCGTTTCGAATCTACAAGATGCGCTTTACTACAAGGAGATGGGCTTTACAAGAATTGTTCTCGCTCGAGAAAATTCCATCGACGAAACCAAATATATCTACGAAAACACCGGACTCGAAATCGAAAATTTTGTGCACGGTGCGCTTTGCGTTTCATATAGCGGAAAATGTTTGTTCAGCTATGCCAATGGTGGTAGATCCAGCAACCAAGGATCCTGCGCTCAGCCATGCCGAAAAAAATATCATTTCGTATCGGACAACAAAAAGCGATTCGATTATTTTTTGAGCACGAAAGATTTGTGCACTATCAAAGATGTGGAGCAAATCATTCAAAATGGAACGTATTCGCTCAAAATTGAAGGGCGGATGAAAAGACCTGAATATGTCGCAACGGTGGTTCGAAGCTATCGCAAAGCGATCGATGCAATCAACAGGGGAGAGCTATTTGATCCAGAGCAATTGGAGCAAGAAATGGCTGGGATTTTTAATCGAGAGTTCACCGCCGGACTTCTGACCAATTCATCGGCACGAAACATCGGCAATTCGCTAGTGCCAAATAACCTCGGCGTTGTACTAGGCAAAATAACTCAAGTCATCCCGAAGAAAAAACGAATCGAAATCGAGCTAGACATTCCACTGCGAAAGGGTGACGGACTGAGCTTAGGCGAGCATGTCGGCAGAATCCTGATTGGGGACAAAATTGTTGACTATGCCGATGCTGGACAAAAAATCATGCTGGATTATTTTGGGAGAGCTAGAGTGGGAGATATTGTTCGCAAGACCAGCGACAAATATCTCATCGATACAGCAATTCAGAGCTATCAAAAAGAAAGGATCAAAATTCCACTTGTAGGGCGCATTGAGATTACAAAAGGAAAATCGCCTAAAATCATTGTCACAGATAATCGGGGCAACGAGGTACTTTTTTGCCTTGATACAATTGTGGAAACCGCACAAAATGTTGCGCTATCATCGGATGATGTCTTAGCACAAATCGAAAAGACAGAAGGAACGCCATATTGTTTTGAGACACTTGATGTTGCGCTTGAAGAGGGATGTTTTCTCAAAAAATCGGATCTCAACGCAATGAGAAGAAATGTGTTAGAGCAAATGACCTCAAAAAGGGAAGTTCTCCATCCCGATAGAAAATCTCTTTCGGATGTCTGGCAATATCCAACAAGCATAAAGTCGAGAAATAATAGGAAAAAATCAAATTCGAAAATTTCTCCAAGTATGATTTCAGTAAAATGTTTTACAAAGGCGCAAATCGATGCTTGTGGAGAAACCAACGTGGCTGCAGTCTATGTTACAAATGCTGAAAATTATCAGTACGCTACTCAGCTTGGGTTGATCGCCTATTATTGCACACCAACGATGTTGAAGGACGATCAGATTCATACTTTGGATTCTTTTGTGGAGAAGTTTGCGCCAAATGTTCTTACGACGAGCATTGGTTATGCAAAGTATCTCCAAGAGAAATATCGCTTGGATTCCCTTCGACTCGATTATCTATCCAACAGTATCAACTACTTCACCTTCGCAAAATTCAAAGAGTCAGCGATTCAAAGTGTAACGCTGAGCTTGGAGCATCCAAATCTTTTGGATGGAGAAATTTTGCATGCAGACAACGCAGAATTTCCAATTCTCATCCATCCATTGTTGATGTTTACCGAATTTTGTCCGTACAAGGAAAATTATCCTTGCAAAGTGTGTCAGATCGATGAAGGGAACTTGGTGTCTGAGGATGGAAACACAAGCATCACAATAAAACGAGATAATTTTTGCAGAATGCAGCTTTTTGGACAAAAACCGATGGATTTTTCAAAAGGAATATCCAATGCTCTTCGATCGGGAATCAGAAGATTTCGCATTGATTTGCTCGATCAAAACTATGAGGAAACCATCGCAACAATAAATCGATACACAGGATAATATTATGGACAAAAAATCAATGAACAATCTCGAATTCGATCGGATAATCGAACTGCTTTCAGAGCAAGTCGATTCGCCTATTGGATTGGAGCTTGCGAAAAAAATTAGAATAAAATCAGAATATGAGGAAGTCATTCATCTTCAAAACGAAACTTCTGAGGCACAAAAATTGATTTTGGAAGGAAACAGTATTCGGATTGACGGATTAAAAAATCTGTCTGACAAACTCAAACTTGCCAGCATCGGGGCAATGATTGATCCACTTTCACTTCTCCATGTGGCAAATAATTTGCGACAAGCTCGCATCGTTTCCGATCGTTTATCCGAGCGAGAGGATCTTCCGATTCTGTTTGAGCAAGCAAAAAATCTGTTTCGTTATCGAGAGCTGGAGGAAAGAATTACCGAGGCGATTATTTCAGAAGAAGAAATCTCGGACAATGCAAGCCCTGCGCTACGACAGATCCGAAGAGAGATGAAATCGCTTCAAGAAAAAATCAAAACAAGGCTGAACCAAATTGTATCTTCGGAGTCGAATGCAAAATATCTTCAAGATACCATCGTTACGCAAAGGCAGGATCGATATGTGATCCCTGTAAAAGCGGAATACCGATCCAATTTTCCAGGGATTGTGCACGACACATCATCCTCAGGGGCGACAATTTTTGTTGAACCGATGCCGATTGTCGATATGAATAACAATCTTCGCATTGCTAAGCAAAAAGAAAAAGAAGAGATTGACCGCATTTTGTTGGAGCTTTCCGTTGCGGTAGGAGAATATTATGAACCATTGCTAAAAAACCAAGAAATTCTTGGGTATTTCGATTTTGTAATGGGAAAAGGGAGATTGTCTGTAAAGTTCAACGGAATTTCCCCCAAAATCAATCAAAACAAATCGCTGCGACTAATCAATGCTAAGCATCCTCTTCTGGAAGCAAAAACCGTTGTTCCATTGAACATTCATCTTGGAAATCAGTTTAGCATTTTGGTGATCACAGGACCAAATACGGGAGGGAAAACCGTTGCACTGAAAACCGTCGGATTGTTTATGCTAATGGTACAGGCAGGACTTCATATCCCATGCGACTTTGGTAGCACGGTGCCTGTTTTTGATAATGTTTTTACTGACATCGGTGACGATCAGAGTATCAGCCAAAATCTATCGACTTTCTCATCGCATATGGTGAACATCGTGCGCATTTTGAAAAAAACAACCAATCGCTCGTTGTTGTTGCTAGATGAGCTTGGTTCAGGAACAGATCCTGACGAAGGATCGGCGCTTGCCATTGCAATTCTCGATTTTTTGAAATCAAAAAAATCGCTCACCATTGCGACGACGCACTACAGCAATCTAAAACATTATGCGCTCAACACCGATTTTGTAGAAAATGCAAGCGTAGAATTTGATGTCGAGACTCTCAGTCCGACCTATCGGTTGCTCATAGGGATTCCAGGAAAGTCCAACGCCTTTTACATTTCGCAAAAGCTCGGGCTCGATAAGAAAATTATCGAGAGTGCAAAAAATCATCTGAGCGAGGATACGGTGGCAATGGAAGATCTTCTTCTTCGTATCGAAAAAGATCGGATCAAAATCGAGCAAGAACGTGAAGCGATTGATGTGACAAGCGAGAATATCAAAAATAGGCTCGCAAATATCGAAAGGAAAGAGTCACGGCTTGAGATCAGCAAAGAAAAAGTGCTGAAAGAGGCAAAAAAAGAGGCAAGTCGCATTATCCAAGAAGCCAAGAAAAAAAGCGAGGAAATTGTCCAGCGATTGCGAGATATTGAAAACAATAAATTGCTCAACAATAAAGAGATCGAGCAACTACGAAAAGAAATGTCCGATTTGGAGCAAGATCATCGTACAACAGAAAATCTTCTCCAATTGGAAGACACTCAAGAGCCGATCAAAGCAGAAGAACTTTCTGCGGGGGATACCGTCTATGTGACAAGTTTCCAAAGAAATGCGACGGTCGTGAGCATCGACCAGCGTAAAAACCAGATTGTTGCACAAATGGACAATATGAAAATCAATCTTCCATTCACAGCTTTGCAAAAAGCCAAAGAACAAAAATCCGAAGTGAAAAAAAGTGGATCGGGGACAATTTACAAATCAAAATCTTCGACCATCAAAACGGAAGTGGATCTTCGAGGAATGGATATGGAGCAAGCATCAGAAGAACTGTTGAAATATCTCGATGACGCCTATCTGTCGAACATACAGACAGTGACCGTTATTCACGGAATCGGCACAGGCGTACTCAAAAAAGGCGTTGACTCGCTTCTAAAATCTACCAAATACATTAAATCCTATCGACCTGGTTCTTATGGCGAGGGAGGAGCAGGCGTTACCATAGTACAATTTCGTTAGGGAGGTATAATATGTCCAGAAATAACAATGTTGACTTGATTCATATTATCCAAAGTGAATTTTCGAAATTGAGCAAAGGACAAAAAATTATTGCTCAATATATTATGTCAGACTACGACAAAGTTGCTTTCATGACCGCTGCAAAACTCGGTGATACTGTTGGTGTGAGCGAATCCACCGTCGTTCGATTTGCAAACGCAATCGGCTTTGACGGCTATCCTGATTTGCAAAAATCCTTACAAGAATTGATTAAAACGAAATTGACGACGGTACAAAGAGTGGAGATGTCCAAAGAATACTCCAATGACTTTATCACGCTCAAAAAAGTTCTTCGAGCAGACATCGAAAATATCAAAGGAACGTTGGATGATATTGATCCCGAGGCTTTTGAAGTGGCAATCAACAAGATCACAGCGGCGAAAAAAATATATATCGTTGGACTGAGAAGTTCAGCAACACTTGGCGAATATCTCGCGTTTTATCTCAACTTTATTTTGGACAATGTAGTGCTTGTAAACTACGGAATTTCTGATGTTTTTGAACAAATATTAAAAGTAACGGAAGATGATTTGGTGATCGGCATCAGTTTCCCTCGATATTCCAAGCGAACCTATGAGCTTTTGAAATATGCGAAAGAGCAGGGAGCAAACATCATTGCAATGACCGATAGCAAACTGGCGCCAATTTCAGAGCTGTCCTCCAATGTTTTGATCGTACGCAGCAATATGGCATCTTTTGTGGATTCATTGGTTGCTCCGTTTAGCGTGGCGAATGCGCTCATTGTGTCCGTTGGAATGCGAAAAAAAGCAGACATCAAAACATCCTTTGATAAACTAGAAAAAATATGGAAAGAGTACCGAATCTATGAAGACAAGTAATGTGATTGCGATTGACGGTCCGTCTGGCTCGGGTAAAAGTACGGTATCAAAAATTGTAGCAAAAGAATTAGATTTTTTGTATATCGACACCGGTGCGATGTATCGTGCAATTACCCACAAATTGATGACAAATGCGATAGAATTATCCGATGAGCAGGCGCTGATCCATCTACTATCCTCCACAAAGTTTGAATACATCGATTCCAATTTGTTTATGGACGAGCACAAAGTAGGCGATGAAATCCGTCATCCAAAAATTGATCAAAATGTTTCAAGAGTATCGGCTAATCGTTTGGTGCGTGAATTTCTTTCCAAAGAACAGCAAAACATTGGGAAAAAACATCCCAGTGTCATCGACGGTCGAGATATCGGCACCGTACTTTTTCCCGATGCGATTCTAAAAATCTTTCTCACCGCCGATGCGAAAACTCGTGCAAAAAGACGTTTTGCAGAGAATGAGCAAAAAGGGATCAAGGGATATTCTCTTGAGGATATTGTGGAGCAAATCATCCAAAGAGACAAGATTGATTCAACGAGAGAAATCGCTCCACTCAAAAAGGCAGAGGATGCGGTGGAAATAAAAAGTGATGACAAAACGATTGATGAGGTGGTTCGGCAAATCATTCGATTATATCAAGAAAGAGTTGTAAAATAATGTATTATTTTTTAAGAGATTTATGTAGAGTAATATCGTGGATTATTTTTAGAGTCCATATTTCTGGGAGAGAAAATATTCCGCAAGATGGGGCATTTGTACTGGTTGGGAATCATATTTCTAATTTTGATCCCGTCATATTATCGTTTATCACGCCAAGACCGATTCATTTTATGGCGAAGGCGGAATTGTTTCGCACTAAATTTACCAAGTGGCTCTTTGAATCAGTAAAAACGATCAAGGTGGAAAGAGGTTCGAACGACATCTCCGCCATCAAAAAAAGTTTGAATGTCCTAAAGAATGGCGAGATTCTTGGGATTTTTCCTGAAGGAACAAGAACGAGCGGGAGAAATGCTGAGTCGAGTGCAAAGTCAGGGGCGATTCTTTTGGCGCATCGTGCAAAAGTAAAGATTCTTCCCGTTGCCATCAATTCGACCTACAAATTATTCTCAAAAGTCGAAGTAAAAATTCTTCCAGTCTTTGATCCCGTTTTGTATCTAGAAGATGGAATGGACTATGACGGCGTTGCAACGCTTTTGCTCGACACAATCTACGAGGGAGTGGCAGCAAATGAAAATTGAAATTGCGAAACACAGCGGCTATTGCTTCGGAGTGAATCGTGCGATGGAGATTGCTTCGCAGCAGCTAGAGAGCTCCGATGGAACAATTTATGCGATTGGACCCATCATTCATAATGACCAAGCGATGCAACCTTTAACCGATCGAGGGCTTATCGTTGAAGAAGATATTACAAAAATCAAAAAAAATTCTTCCGCTATTATAAGAAGTCATGGACTTGCAAAGCAATTTTATGATACAATGAAGAGAAATGAAATTAGGATTGTGGATGCAACCTGTCCTTTTGTAAAAAAAATTCAAAATATCGTTTTTGAAAGTTCAGAAAAGGGGTATGATGTAATCGTTATCGGCGATAAAAATCATCCTGAGGTGATTGGTATCGTCGGATGGGTGATGGGCAATCATCATGTTATTGGAAATATCGAAGAAGCAAACGAATTTATTGGTACAGACAGCAAGCATATTGTGGTAGTTCAGACAACATTCAAACTAGATAGCTTCGAAAAAATCAAAGAGATATTAAGCAATAAACTGTCGGACATTATATTTTACAACACAATCTGCTACGCTACAAAAGAGCGACAGGAATCTGCAGTTGATCTCGCAAAAAGAGTCGATGCGATGATCGTTGTGGGCGGCAAAAAAAGCTCGAACACAAAAAAACTGGCAGAGCTGTGCAGTGTACATTGTCCTACTTTCTTGGTTGAGACCATTGAAGATCTTGACCTCAAAAACATCGAAGGTTATGATTCGATAGGACTCGTGGCTGGTGCATCGACACCAGAATATATTGTCAATCAAATCGTCGATGCTGTTAACAAAATATAATTTTAAGGAGTTGGAATTAATGATTAGTGAAATGGAAAAACTATTAATGGAAGAAGAACAAAATTATCAGGAGGTTTATAAGGGATCTCGTGTAAAAGGAATCGTTGAGGTGGTAAAACCGGATTCTTTCTACATCTCTTTGAGCTACAAAACTGATGGAATTCTTCCAAAATCTGAAGCAGGGGCATGCGATGACATCAAAGTTGGTGATGAGCTTGACCTAGAAGTAATTAAAATCGACAAAAATACAGGAGAAATAGTTCTTTCCAAGAAGAGAATCGATGATTTCAAAGCTTGGGAAGAAATCAATATTTCGGACATTATTAATGTAAAAATTGTTGAGAAAAACGAAAAAGGTCTTATCGCACGTTACAAAGGAAACGTTCGTGGATTTATTCCGCTAAGCCATATCGAAACAAGATTTATTGGCGATGAAGCGCTTGACAAATACATTGGACAAGAATTTGATGTTGAGATTATTGATCTAGTACCAAAGAAAAAACGCCTTATTCTATCTAGAAAAAATCTTCTTCAAAAAGAAGTGGAAGACAATAGAAAACAAATTATCGACCAGCTAGTGGAAGGTTCTATTTTCAAAGGGATCATCAAAGACATCAAAGACTATGGTGTGTTTGTTGATATCGGCGGAATCACTGGTCTTGTTCATGTGAGCGAATTGTCTTGGAACAGAAGAGATAGCATCGAAAAAATGTTCAGCCTAGAGCAAGAAGTTGATGTTCAAGTAATCAGCTTTGACCCAGAAAAAGATCGTCTATCTCTAAGCATCAAATCGCTTATTCCAAATCCATGGGCAATCTTTGTTGAAAAAACACATGCTGGCGATATTATCACTGGGGAAGTAAAGAATATTAAAGATTATGGAGTATTCATCTCGATCGAAGATGGAATCGATGGCTTCGTGCACATCTCTAATATTTCAAGAGATTACATCAAAAACCCTAGTGATGTAGTAAAAGTTGGCGATCAATTGGAAGCAAAAGTGCTGAATATTGATCCAGAAACGAAAAAAATCGAACTTACTTTGATTCTTACGGATGAGGCTCCAGAGGCTTCTGAAGATAAGATAGATGAAAATATTGAAACGGAGGAGTAAAAAATGAGCAAATATGTATGTGATATGTGTGGATACGTTTATGATCCAGCGCAAGGAGATCCAGACAATGGAGTAGCTCCAGGAACTGCTTGGGCAGATGTTCCAGCTGATTGGGTTTGTCCACTTTGCGGAGTTGGAAAAGACGATTTCTCAGAAGAATAATCAAAAAATAGAAGCTACTCTGTATAGGGTAGCTTCTTGTAACATTAGGAGCAGACATGAAAATTTTACATAAGCGCAAAGGATTTACTTTGATCGAAATATTGATCGTCGTCACCATTTTGCTCAGCCTTTCCGTTCTTGGTGCAATGAAGTATATGAGCATTGTTGAGCAAAACAACATCAACCTCGATCGGATTAATGCTCGCACCATTGCTGAGGGGATAAAACTTGCTGGATTATCGGGAGCAATTGATCTAAATAAGGATGTTTCGGGCGCATCAATCGAGGATCCAGAACTGGCAAAATTTATCGACACAAGTATTGTCCCAAAGAGCAAACACTTTGGAGGCAACAGCGCAAGATTTACTTACTCTATTTCAAAACAAAACGTAACGGTTCACGCAAATGGACTCGTGGTATATCCTGATACGAGCAAACAGAAAACCTTAGGAGATTAGATTTTGGAAAAATGGGTTCTAAAAAAAAGAAGTTTATGGCCATCAGACATCAGTAACCAATTCAAAACGGATGCACTGTTGTCAGAATTGCTTGCTCGAAGAGGATTATCATCGCTTGACGAAGTGAGAGAATACTTACTTCGTGATGATTCGATGGAGCATTCTCCTTTTTTGTTAAAAGATATGGATACTGCCGTGCAGATGATCCGACCAATCATCGAGCAAAAGAAAAAAATTCTATTTTCGCTCGACTATGACGTGGATGGAATCATCAGTGGGGCGATTGCCCAATTAGGATTCTCCAAACTTGGCGCAGTTTGTGAGTCGATTTTTCCCCATCGTGTGACGGACGGATATGGACTCAACAAGCGAATCGTTCAGTATGCCCTCGAAAATGATTTTTCTTGCATCATTACCTTTGACAATGGCATTGCTGCTTTTGACGCAATTAATTTTGCCAAAGAAAATGGCCTCACTGTAATCGTCACAGATCATCATGAAATTCCAATGCGAATCGATGGCGATATTGAAGAAGAATTATTTGTTTCTGCAGATGCGATCATCAATCCCAAGCAAAAATCTTGCCGCTACCCATTCAAATCCATCTGCGGTGCAATGATTGCCTACAAATTACTTCAAGCGACCAACCAAGAGCTTGGATATTCTTACGACAATATTTCGGATTTGTATCCGCTAGTTACGATCGCTACCATATGTGATGTGATGCCCCTTGTGGATGAAAATCGAGTATTCGTTTATCATGGGTTGAAACAGTTGCCAAACACAAATAATATCGGTCTTTCGGCACTATTAAGTAGCCTGCAGATAACAAGAGAACCGAACACATATGATGTTGGTTTCAAAATCGGGCCATGTTTTAATTCTTCGGGGAGGCTTGCCTCGGCGCAATTAGCGTTTGATCTTCTAACGACACAGAACCCGATGGATGCGGAACAATTTTCTCGAGAACTTGTCGAGCTAAACGATGAAAGAAAGAAAATGACACAAGAAGCGACAATTCAAGCCTTTGATTTGATAAAACAGCAAAATATTCAGGATCGCATCATCGTTATTACTTTAGAAGATGTACACGAAAGCCTTGCAGGGATTGTCGCAGGAAGAGTGAAAGAAAAATTTTCTCGCGGCGCCATTGTTTTTACGAAAGTAGAGGACTATTACAAGGGCTCTGCTCGCTCGTCCGATAATGTGAACATTTTTGAATTACTTTCAAAATTCAAGGATCGTTTTTACAAATTTGGCGGCCATGCAGCAGCGGCAGGGTTGACGATCAAAGAGGACCAGTTCGATTCATTTTGCCAAGATTTTCAGCAGTATTGCAATTCGCTGGATATTAACAACGAAAAAATTTATTATGTCGATCAAATTCTGCTGCTCGATCAGCTGAATATTCGATTGGCGCTAAGTCTAGATATTTTTGAACCAACTGGAAAAGAAAATCCTCCGCTATTATTTTCATCCTTAGACTTGACGATAATAAAATTAGAACGCTTAGGTAAAGAGGGCAAAGTGCTCAAAATCGAATTTGAAAAAGATGGCGCAAGAAGATCTTTTGTTTCTTTTGACGAAAGTTCGATCATTCCATTGATAAAAAATAAAATGAACTTATCGCAAGAATATGATATAATAGCTTCGTTGCCAAGCAACATTAAGCAAACTCGCTTTGATATTTTGTACAAAGTGGGCATCAATCATTACCAAAATAATGAATATTTAAATCTCGAAATAGTTTCGATAAGATAAGGAGAATCTATGAACCTAAAGGACACCATTCGTACGATTGAAAATTATCCCAAAGAAGGAATTAGTTTTAAGGATATTACTACTTTGCTAAAAGATAAGGATGCTTTTCAAGAGGCGATCAACGTAATGATCAAAAATGTTCAGGCGTATGATCAAAAGATCGACTATATCGTTGGAATCGAAGCTCGTGGGCTGTTGCTTGGCGCAGCGGTTGCATATGGGCTGGGCGTAGGTTTTATTCCAGCAAGAAAACCAGGCAAGCTCCCAGCGGATGTCGTGAGCTGTGATTATGAATTGGAATATGGATCGGCTTCCATCGAAATTCATCAAGATGCGCTACAAAAAGGAGATAAGGTGATTATCGTTGACGATTTGCTTGCGACAGGAGGAACTGCTGCTGCGGTGGAAGAGCTTGTGAAAAAGATGGGTGCGGATCTCATTGGCTTTGAATTTTTAATCGAGCTTGATTTCCTCGATGGCAGAAAAAAATTGGATACGAAGAACATTAATGTACAAATTCACTATTAAGAAATTGGAATTATCTTCTTCCAGTTTCAAAAGGTTTTTTCTTGCGAACACAAAAATTTGGCATTTGAAAGACTTTACACGTTAAAGTCTTTTTTTTATGCTTAATTTGTTATATAATGAAGGGTATAAAGTTTTTAGAAGGGTGGTGTTGCGTTTGCTAGAAAACTTAATCCTACGAATAGAACAATACAATCCAGATGCTGATATGGCAACCATTGTAAAGGCATATAATTATGCGACAAAGGCTCACGAAAATCAATATCGCAAATCTGGCGAAAAATATATAACTCACCCAATTGAGGTGGCAAAAATTTTGGCAGAGCTTGAGCTTGATGTAGAAACCATTGCTGCGGGCTTGCTTCATGATGTCATTGAGGATACCGAAATTACCTACGAAGACATCGAAAGAGAATTTGGAAAAAATATAGCGGATTTGACCGATGGCGTAACCAAACTCGGAATTATTGCATATCGTAGTAAGGAAGAAACCCAAGCAGAAAATATTCGAAAAATGTTTTTGGCGATGGGGAAAGACATCCGAGTGATTCTCATCAAGCTCGCAGACCGTTTGCATAATATGCGTACGCTCAAGCATATGCGTCCAGAAAAAGCAAAAGAAATTTCCATCGAAACGATTGAAATCTATGCGCCAATCGCCAACAGGCTTGGTATTTCCAAAGTAAAATTGGAACTGGAAGACATCGCTCTGCGCTATATCGACCCAGATAGTTACTACGATTTGGTTGAAAAAATCGCTCAGAAAAAAGTGGAGCGTGACGAATATATCAACTCTGTCATTAGCCAAATCAATCAGAAACTCGAAGAATCAGGAATCCAAGCGGATATCACGGGTAGAGCAAAACATTTTTACAGCATCTATCGTAAAATGAAAAATCAAGATAAAGAGTTTGACGAAATTTTTGACTTGATGGCAGTGCGTGTGCTCGTTGATTCGGTAAAGGATTGTTATTCGGTACTCGGGCTAGTGCATTCGATGTGGCGACCAATAATTTCGAGAATGAAAGATTATATCGCCAACCCAAAACCAAATATGTATCAATCGCTCCATACGACTGTTATCGGGCCAGATGGAGAACCACTCGAGATTCAGATGCGTACTTGGGACATGCACAAGACGGCAGAGTTCGGAATTGCTGCGCACTGGAAATACAAAGAAGGTAAGATCAACACTGGCGCATCCGACTTAGAAGAAAAACTGGCATGGCTTAGACAAATGATGGAGTGGCAAAAAGATGTGTCCGACCCAACCGAGTTTATGCAATCGCTCAAGACGGATCTTTTTACATCCGAAGTCTATGTTTTTACACCTCAGAGTAAAGTTATCGAGTTGCCAGCTGGCTCGGTTCCGCTGGATTTTGCCTACAAAGTTCACTCGGAGGTCGGGAACAAAGCGGTTGGAGCAAAAGTAAACGGCAAAATCGTTCCTCAGACCTACAAGCTCCAGACAGGAGACATTGTTGAGATTATGACCTCGGCAAATTCCAATGGACCATCACGAGACTGGCTGAATATTGTCCAGAGCTCCCACACAAAAAATAAAATTCGTCAGTGGTTCAAAAAAGAGCGACGAGAAGAAAATATCAAGCAAGGTCGAGAAATGTTCGAGCGCGAATTAAGGCGCAGCGGAATGAGTCAGACTGAAGTGATGAAGTCGAAATACATTTCGCCAATTCTCAAAAGCCTCAACCTCTCCAACGAAGAGGATATGTACAATGCCCTCGGATACGGTGGAGTAACGACAGGGCAGATTATTCCTAGACTGAGAGAAAAGTACGAGCAAGAACACAAAGAGGCCAAAGCAAAAAAACTGGCTGAACTTGCAGTACAAGCTCCAGTGGAAGAACCGAAGAAAAAAACAGTTTCAACTTCCAACCAAGGAGTTCATGTAAAAGGACAATCCAGTATTTTGGTGCGATTTGCAAAATGCTGTAATCCACTTCCTGGTGACGAGATCGTTGGCTATGTTACAAAAGGCCGTGGGGTCTCCATCCATCGTGCGGACTGCGAAAATATCGATCTGACAGACGAAATTTCCAATGCAAAATTGGTCGAAGTAGAATGGGATCAAAATGTTGGCGCATCCAAGGAGTTTGATGTCGAGGTAGGCATTCAGGGCTACGATAGACGAGGACTATTTGTTGATGTGAGCAAGGTGTTCTCCGACGAAAAAGTTTCGGTAAATAGCATCAATGCACGAGCGAACAAAGAACAGCTTGTCAATATGAATGCGGTAATTACCGTAGCGAGCAAGGAACAGCTAAAAAATATTATCAATAAACTAAAGAAAGTTGATGGGGTTTTCTCCGTCTCGAGGATATAAGATGAGAGCGGTGGTTCAAAGAGTAAAGCAAGCTAGCGTTCAGTTTACCAAATATAACGAAAGAGTCGAAAATTCAATCGGCAAAGGATTTCAAGTGATGCTTGGCATCACGCACAATGATACAGAGGAAGATTTGAAATATATCATCGATAAAATCATTGGGCTGAGAGTTTTTGAAGATGAAAACGAAAAAATGAATCTTTCGCTTGCCGATGTTGGAGGAGAAGTGCTTCTGATTTCACAATTCACCCTGTACGGGGATGCTCGAAAAGGAAAGCGCCCGAGCTTTACAGAAGCGGCTAGACCAGAGCATGCGATTGTTTTGTATGAAAAAGCAATCCAAATGATAAAGGACAACAATTTTGTGTGCCAAACTGGATTTTTTGGCGCAGAAATGCAAGTTCATATCTTAAATGATGGTCCAGTGACAATACTGCTGGACAGTTCAAAACAATTCTAAGAGGAAAAGATGAAAATTGAAAAACTAGATCGAAACCGATATGCGGTAAATTCGTATGTCGTGTATGATGAAAATACAAAAGATGCGGTGATTATTGATCCTGCTGTAAATTTTATTCAAATTGAGCAATTCGTATCGGATAATCAATTGAAGCCGCTGGCGATACTTCTTACGCACGGACATATTGATCATATTGCGGATACCGTGCTTACAAAAGAAAAATACTCTATTCCGGTTTATGTTCATGTCCGAGATCATGAGATGGTAATGCGACATGAACTAAATTTGGCAAATCATTTTGGTTATCCAAATTTCCAATTCGAAGCGGATCATCTGATGAGAGATGGGGATGAAATAACCTTTGGAACCCTGACATTCAAAGTGATCCATACGCCAGGTCACACCAAGGGCGGAGTTTGTTTGCAAATTGAAAATCATCTAATCACAGGGGACACATTGTTCAAAGGCTCGATGGGAAGAACGGATCTGTACGGAGGAAATGATGATCATATGACCGAGTCTCTGCGCAAATTGATGCAATTGCCCGAAGAACTGATTGTTCATCCAGGACATGGAGGAGATTCCACCATTGGTCTTGAAAAACAAACCAATCCATTTGTAAGAAATCTATGCTAATATTTTTAGACAATCCCAAATATGAATTTGAGCTGAACAATATTGCGATTCAGTACAGCTCTTTTGATTCCTTTGAATTTGTATACGAAAAAGAGAATTGTACTCCTGATGTCGAGTTGATTGAAATTGATTCGCAAGTACGATGCACCGCAAATTTTGGAGAAAAAATTTTTGAATATCACGACCAAATTATGCCTAGGGAAAAATCTTCAAAAAATGCGTACAAACGAGTATTCTATCAGCTTCTACAAGAAAAATTTGGCACTTCGCTTGACTGGGGAATTTTGACAGGGATTCGCCCTACAAAACTTTTTCAAGAACATTTGCAAGGCGATAACGATGTCGATGCTGCGAAAAAAGATTTTGTTGAGAAATACAAAGTTTCTTCGCAAAAAGCAGACATACTAGCTCAAGTGAGCGAGGTTCAAACAAATTGCCTGCGAGATATTTCTCAGAACGATTACAGCATCTATGTCTCTGTGCCGTTTTGTCCCTCGAGATGCAATTATTGTACATTCTTTTCGAATGACATTTCCAAGAAATCGCATCTTATCTCCGCTTATCTCGATACGCTTGAGATCGAGCTGAAGTCCATTTTTTCTACGGATTGGGTTTCTGAAAGAAAATCAACCACATTGTATATCGGCGGAGGCACGCCGTCTGCGCTGGATATCGATTCGCTCGATCGTTTTCTCAAAATACTGTCAAAACATATCGATTTTTCTGCGCTAAAAGAAATCACTTTTGAAGCAGGACGCCCTGATACGCTGGATATAGACAAATTGAAACTGATTCACTCTTACGGGATTGAACGCATTTCGATTAATCCACAGACCATGGTTCCATCGACGCTTCAAAAAATTGGACGAAATCATTCGGTGGAGCAGATCATTTCTTCTTTTCAATTGGCAAGAGAAGCGAAGTTTCATAATATCAATATGGATATTATTTTGGGATTGGAAGAAGAAAAACTTGCAGACGTGGAGCACACTTTACATGAAATTCTAAAACTCGAACCCGATTCGATCACCGTGCATTCTTTGGCATTGAAAAAAGCATCCGATCTCTCTAAAGTAATTTCAGACGAAACAAGAGATACTCAGTCGCTGGAAGTGGTAAAAATGATGCAGGCAGTGTATGAGAAGCTCAACAGAAAATATTTTCCATACTATTTGTATCGCCAAAAAAATATTCTAGGCGGGCAAGAAAATGTTGGTTTTGCAAAAAATGCTAAAGAATCGCTCTACAACATGATTATTATCGAGGAGTATCAAAATATATTGGCTTTTGGACCAGGGGCAATTTCTCGTTTTGTTTTTCCAGACGAAAATCGAATCGAGAAAACCTCCAACACAAAAAATCTAGAGCATTATATCAATCATATCGATCAATACATCCATCGTAAAAAACAGGAGATGAATTATGCAAAAAATTATTAAACCAAAGGGAACTGACGACATATTGCCATCGTCCATCGAGAAATGGTATTTTGTCGAAGAACAATTCAAAAAAGTATGCGATGATTTTGGTTATCATGAAATGCGCACGCCGACTTTTGAATTTACGGATTTGTTCAAAAGAGGAGTCGGAGAAACTACCGATGTTGTGCAAAAAGAGATGTTTAATATCGAACAACGAGTCATCGACGGAGCAAAAGTTACGGAATCTTTGACCCTAAAGCCAGAGGGTACGGCATCGGTTGTCCGTTCTTTTATCGAAAACAGCCTTTTTGCAAATTCTCAACCGACAAAAATCTATTACAACACGCCATGTTTTCGTTACGAAAAACCTCAAAAAGGAAGATTGCGTGAGTTTCACCAATTTGGGATTGAAGTATTTACAAGCGAAAGCGCATACACAGATGCAGAAGTAATCTCATTGGCATACGAATTTTTTCGACGTCTTGGACTTTCAGATTATGTAGAGCTGCGAATCAATTCCGTCGGTACGCCAGAGAGTCGAGCAAATTATTCCAAAGTGTTGCAAAATTTCTTTGAGCCGCATTTTGATCATCTGTGTGCGGATTGTAAAGATCGTTTTTACAAAAATCCGATGAGACTCTTGGACTGCAAAGTAGAAAGTTGCAAAAAAATCAATGCCGGAGCACCAATCATCACAGACTATTTGGATGATGAATCATCGACTCATTTTACAAAACTCAAAGAGTATCTCGACATCATGAATATCCCGTATGTCGTGGATCCGTATATTGTGCGTGGCTTGGATTATTATGTAAAGACAGCTTTTGAATTTGTCACTGACAAAATCGGAAGTCAAGCAACCGTATGCGGCGGTGGGCGATACGATGGGCTCGTCGAGCAATTGGGCGGACCGAATACGCCAGGAATCGGATTTGGACTAGGAATTGAGCGTTTGTTATTGCTGATGGAAAGTGTCGGAGCGTTTTTCCCAGAGCCGAGCAAACCAAAACTTTTTGTGCTTGCGCTGGATGATATTTCAAGAGCAAAAGCGATAAATATTGTACACTCGCTGAGACAAAAGGGGATCTCGTGTGAACTCGATCACTTAAGCCGCAGTATGAAAGCGCAGATGAAATATGCTGACAAGATTGGTGCAGTTTACACGGCAATTATCGGGGAGAGTGAGATCGCAAACAACAGCCTCATTCTAAAACATATGAGCACATCGACGCAAACAAATTTGAGCATCACCAATTTTGTTGAAGAATTTATGAATACAATTACCAAAGGGGAATAGAGATGGATACAATCAAAGGACTAAAAAGGACAGTTTACGCTGGATTATTGAGAAAAGAACATATCGGTTCTGAGCAAACCTTGATGGGCTGGGTCCAAAAGGCGAGAAATCTGGGCGGATTAATTTTTGCCGACATTCGTGACCGTGAAGGTGTTTGCCAAGTGGTTTTTGATATTAATGTGAACAAGGAACTGTTTGAAAAAGCAGAGCAACTTGGATCGGAATATGTTGTTGCGATTTCTGGAACTGTTCGGGAAAGAGAATCCAAAAATCCAAATATTCCAACTGGAAATATCGAGCTGCTGGCATCAGAGCTAAGAATACTCAACTCTTCCGAAACACCACCGATTTATATCAAAGATAATGACGATGTATCGGAGGCATTGCGTCTCAAATACCGTTATCTTGATTTGCGCAAACCACAAATGCAAGAAGCATTGCGCATGAGACACAAAGTGGCACAATTGGTGCGAAATTTCTTGTCCGAAAATGGTTTCCTAGAAATCGAAACGCCATTTCTGACAAAACCTACGCCAGAAGGAGCGAGAGATTATCTTGTACCAAGTCGTGTGAATAAAGGAAATTTCTACGCACTTCCACAATCGCCACAGTTATTTAAGCAAATTTTGATGGTATCAGGATTTGATCGTTACTTCCAAATCGTGAAATGTTTCCGTGATGAAGATTTGCGTGCGGATAGACAGCCAGAATTCACTCAAATCGACTGCGAAATGTCCTTTGTCGAGGCGGAAGATGTGCTGGAAATCACCGAAAAATTGATTCAAAGCGTGTTCAAAGATTCCATCGGCATTGATATTCAATTGCCGCTGCAGCGAATGACTTACAAAGAAGCGATGAATCGATATGGTTCGGATAAACCTGATATCCGTTTTGGACTAGAGATCGAAAATATTTCCGAAGAAGCAGCGGGGAGCGAATTCTCTGTATTCAACTCTGCACTAGAATCAGGAGGAACAATCCGAGCAATCAATCTTGTACAAGGTGAATCGCATTTTACTAGAAAAAAAATCACTGAGCTAGAGAATGTTGCCAAACTTTATGGCGCAAAAGGCTTAGCTTGGATCAAGGTGAGCAGCGAGGGGATTCAATCGCCAATCGCAAAATTCTTTACAGAAGATCATCTCAACAAAATCCTTGCCAAAGTTTCCGCAAAAGAAGGGGATCTCGTCGTAATCGTTGCTGACAAAGAAAAAGTTTCACTCAACGCACTCGGCCATGTTCGCCTGGAAGCAGCCAAAGAGCTTCAATTGATTGATGAAGATGAATTCAAATTCCTATTTGTCACAGAGTTCCCGCTGTTTGAATATGATGACGAAGAAGAACGCTTTGTGGCGGTGCATCACCCGTTCACCTCACCGATGGACGAAGATTTCGATAAAATTGAAAGCGATCCAGGAGTAGTCCGTGCAAAAGCCTATGACATTGTTCTCAATGGAATCGAACTGGGCGGAGGAAGTATTCGTATTTTTGATCCAAAAGTTCAACAAACTATGTTCAAAGTACTAGGATTTAGTGAAGAAGAAGCAAATGGAAAATTCGGCTTCCTATTGAATTCGTTCAAATACGGAACGCCGCCACATGGAGGAATCGCGTTTGGTTTTGACCGAATGATGATGTTGATGCTCAAACGAGAAAACATTCGAGAAGTCATCGCATTCCCAAAAAATCAAAACGCAATTTGTCCACTGACCGAAGCACCAGCAATGACCGATAAAAAAGCACTCGATGAACTCGGGATTTGCGTACAAGAGTAAGTTCCAAGGATCGATGGATGAATAGAGGAAAAAATATTGACCAATACACAAACAGATATACAAACAAAATCTTCATCCATTTATTTATTGAAAAATTTTTGAATAGCTTCATTTCAACTCGCAATAATACTTTGCGGTTAGAGATTCATAGAGTATGACACGAATAAGATTCGATGATTCATATGTTGAATCAAATTTGTAAAAATATTTTTCTTAATCAAAACCCAAGTGCAAAAAAAGTGCTTGGGTTTTCTAAACATGAGTTTTCAAAAGTTATCTAATAAAGTGAAAATATTTTTGAGAATCAGTGAATACAAAACCAGAAATTACTACAGGATAATTTCTAGAAATCCGATTGAATAATTTTTCAAGCTGAAGAAAGAAGAGGGCGTCGGAATGATATACATTGTTTGGGATGAAAAGTGGAATAAATAGAATTTCCATCTATTCGCTAAATGTATATTTAGCGAATAGATGTAGCGTAATATATAAAATTTGTGGTATAATAATATCCGAAGTATCGTTGAGACTATTCGCAACGGCAATATTTACGATTTTAGAATTTTTGATTCAAACAAATATTACCGTGAAAATATTTTTCCTTTGGAGGCGTTATGCAATTTTATGGAAACAAAAATAAGCCACAAAATATATTGATCCAAGAACAAGAATTATTGGATAAGATTCAACATCTTCAGGATTCTTTGCCAAATTTTTTGAAGGAGTATTTTTTGTATTTGAAAACTTCTGTTTCAATTACAACTCGTTTTGCGTATCTTTCGGACATTCATTTTTTCTTCAGCTATTTGGCTACGGATTCACATTATTCGAGCGTCAAAGAAATTCCATTGTCGGTCATTGATGAATTTACGTCCAGCGATTTCAATTTTTTTATTGCGGGATATTCTTCCAGATATGAAGCTCAGCGCAATGGTCAGCGAGTGATTTTTGAAAACACCAACACTTCTTTGCTTCGAAAAAAATCTTCCGTATTATCGATGTTTAAGTTCCTTTATCGAAACGGTCAGATCAAAAATAACATTTCGGATGGAACAAACCCGATTAAAGCACCAAAAAAAAATCCAGATGCGATAAAAAAACTAGAAATTTTTGAGGCTGAACGGTTGATTCATATTGTATCAACTGGCGAAGGTCTCAGCAAAAAAGAATTTGACTACTGGAAACATACAAAACAACGAGATTTACTCATTGTATTATTTTTCATTATCTATGGTCTTCGTGTATCTGAGCTAGAATCATTGAACATCTCTTCTTTTCATTTTGAGCGAAACGAATACACCATTTTTAGAAAACGTGGCAAAGAGGCAATTATGCCACTTGATGAAAAAATAAAAGCGATGCTAAAAGAATATATTTCTACAGAAAGGGCCTCGATTAAATCAAATGATGAGGATGCACTGTTTCTTTCTACGCAGGGTCAGCGAATGACCAAAAGAGCGATCCAGAATATGATCAAAAAATACACTTCGATCGTGATGGGAACAACGCAAAAAAAAGGCTATTCCCCTCATAAGTTGAGGGCAACAGCCGCAAGTTCGATGATTGAAAAAGGTTTTTCGATTTACGATGTGCAAAATCTGCTGGATCACGAAAATATCACAACGACGCAATTATATGCTGCTCATCGAAAAAATGCGAAGCGTGAAATCATCGAGAAACTCGATTGGTTGGATTAAAATACAGGTGGAGTTGGCGGAGTATTTCTTTTGTGCTCCGTCACACGATGCATTCGCTCGATAATTTGACGATCTTTTTCTGGAATTTCTTCCCCTCTTAAGTACGCATCAATATGAGCGTAAGTCGTGCCCATTTCCGATTCATCGGTTTGGCCATCCCAAAGCCCTGCTGATGGCGCTTTGTTGATGATTGAATCGGGTACACCGAGAACTTTTGCCCATTCATAAACTTCGGATTTCAACAAATTTGCAAGCGGAAGAATATCTACGCCGCCGTCTCCATATTTTGTGAAATATCCAGTCAAAATTTCTGCTGCATTATCCGTACCGACAACCATATAGTTCAAATTATTTGCAATGGTATATAGCGTGGTCATTCTTAGACGTGCACGCATATTTGCATCCGTAAGTCTTTCGTTGGATGCCAGATAAGACTCTCCCATCGACTCTATAACTTTTTTCAAAATCGATTCATTCTCCGTCGTCAAATCGATGGACAATTTTTTTATCCCGCATGTCGCAATCAATTCCTCTGCGTCACGCAAATCTTGTGCGCTATTTTTGATCGGAAGAATCACTCCCAAAGAATTATCTGGGTAGGCTTTTTTGATCAAACAAGCAACAACCGCAGAATCAATTCCACCTGAAACGCCTACGAGCATTCCCTTTATTCCAGCTTTGTCCCCCATCTCTCGGAGCCAGGAGACTGTTTTTTCAATTTTATTTTGTATTTCCATCTGTTACTCCTTATCGAACTTCTTTATACGAGAGAATTTTGTCATTCTGTCTCGCAACATAAATTGAATCGAGTTCATTGATTTGAATTTTGGATGCAGTCAAATTGATCAACTCTTCCAAAAAACCTAATTCTTCCTCTATTAACAGAATTTGCAGATCAACCTGTTCTCCATACTGTGAGTCTGTGATGGGAACATTTTTCTTTCCTAAAAAATATTGCACCGAATTGAGCAAATCGTATGCGACGCTCAACTGAAATTTTGTCATCATTTCATATTTTATTATGACGGATTTCTCGAGTCCCTTTATCGTCGCATCAGCATATGCTCTTGCCAGTCCTCCTGCACCGAGTTTTATTCCGCCGAAATACCTTGTGATAACTACGCACACATCGATTACATTTTTATTGATAATTGCCTGCAGCGACGGCATTCCCGCCGTTCCGCTTGGTTCTCCATCGTCCGAATATTTTTTGAAACCATGATTTTCCCGCAAATAAAACGCACTGACATTATGCGTGGCATTGTAATGCTTCTTCTTGATTTCATTAATAAAGTTCGTTGCTTGCTCTTCGGTTTCCACAGGAAAAGTATAAGCGATGAATTTTGATTTTTCGATTTCTAGAAGACATTCTTCTGGATTTAATATCGAATAGAATTCTTTCATTTGTACCCCTTGTTGCTATTCTATTATGATTGTATATAATAGCTCAAGATTTCGTAAATCATTTTCTCTTTGTGCAATTTCCGCAAAGAAATTCTTCTTGTTCTCAAATTCGTATGTAGAAAGCGATTTAATCGCATACATTCTTACTTGGATCCCGCTATCTCTGCAACCTGTTTTGAGATATGGAATAAATCGATTGTCATGAATTTTTCCCATTGAAGAAAAGACGATTCGTTTGATATTTTTGTTCGGACTGCCGCTATATTGGCACAAGAAATGAGATAAGCTGCCGATTTTTAGCTCGCCAATAATCCACAGCGCAGCCATTACGTCTTCCGCATTATGATTGCTTTGTTGCAAAAACTCCGTAATCTCACGCAAAAACAGATGCTTTTGTTCTTTTGGAAGTTCTTTCAAAAATCCAATTCGCTCTTCCTTTGGCTTGCTGATGGTTGTCTCAAAAATACTCGCTGTTTCCTGAGTCGATAGCTTGGCAAGTTTGTATTCAATCAGTTGTTTTTCGACTTGCGATGTGTCAATACCCAGTTCTTTTGAAATTTCCCTAATTGAATATCCTTGTGCATACAGTTCGATAATTTTTTCCATATTGCCTTGTATCATGACAAGATGTACATTCTGTAGCGCATTTCGTCTTCCTGCGAGATGGTGAGCGTCACTTTTATTCCATCATTCTCATATTCCGTTTCGATATCGCTATATTTTTCGTGTAACTCGCTTACCAATGCGGATTGATCGTATGGGAAAAACAGGGTCACTTCTCGATGCCCTTGCAAAATGAATTCCGCAATTTTATCGAGCAAGCGATGAATATCATCCAACTTTCGTGCCGAGATATTAATGCTATTTTCTGTCGGTTGACCGACAAAAGATTCCACCTTGTCCATCTTGTTGTTAATCAGTAGGATTGGTTTTTCATACACATTGAGCTCATTCAATACCTTTTCTGTCGTTTGTCTCAGCAAATCATAGTTTGGATCGGACGCATCTGCTACATGAAGCAAAAGGTCCGCAAACTGAATTTCTTCAAGAGTTGACTTGAACGCCTTTACAAGAGCATGAGGCAATCTAGAAACAAATCCGATCGTATCTGTGATAAGATACTCGTTGCCGTTTGGCAAGGTTGCTTTACGAAGATGTGTTCCCAGCGTCGCAAAAAGCATATCTTTTACAAAAACTTCTTTGTCTTGAGAATAATCTGCAGAGAGTTTTATGAGTTCGTTGACTATGGTGGATTTGCCTACATTGGTGTAGCCGACAATAGCAACGATCGGAACTCCAGATTTTATTCTTTTTGCTCTTTGGACCGAGCGATTTTTTTCAACTTCTTTCAATTCTTTTTCGATTTCGTAAATTCTAGACTGAATATGTCTTTTGTCTGTTTCGAGTTTTTTCTCCCCTGGTCCTCTGGTTCCGATTCCTCCTCCGAGACGCGACAATTTTTCACCAATTCCAGATAACCTCGGAAGACGATATTTTAGTTGAGCAAGCTCAACTTGTAATTTTCCTTCTTTTGTCGATGCTCTTTTTGCAAAAATCTCTAAAATTAGCATCGTTCGGTCGATCACATCGATTCCTATTTCATTTTCCAAATTTCGAATCTGAGATCCCGAAAGTTCGTGGTTAAAAATGATGAGGTTTGCATCCATATTATTTGCAAACTCACGAATTTCTTCCACTTTTCCTTTGCCGACAAAATATGTTACATCAACGGCATCTTTATTTTGCACAATATTACCGAGTGGTTCGATTTCTGCGGCTTTTACCAGTTCACGAAGCTCATCAACCGCCGAGTCAATATTATCAATATACTCGCGGTTGTTCATTTCAGTAATGGCCAGCGTTACCAGTACGGCACGATATTGCATTTTGTTATTATTGTCAAATAGCGTCATATTACTCCAAATAA
This sequence comes from Filifactoraceae bacterium, assembly GCA_041784625.1. Lineage (GTDB taxonomy): Bacteria > Bacillota > Clostridia > Peptostreptococcales > Filifactoraceae > JAUNKE01. The sequence goes on along the minus strand of JBHBDS010000144.1, from coordinate 13,964 downwards.
TCTTTTAATTTTTTCGAGCGACTTGGGTGACGAAGCTTTCTAAGTGCTTTCGCCTCGATTTGACGGATTCGTTCTCTTGTAACGTCAAATTCTTTTCCAACTTCCTCCAAGGTTCTCGCTCTGCCATCATCTAATCCAAAACGTAAACGAAGTACCTTTTGCTCTCTATCATTCAAAGTATTGAGAACATCTTTTAGTTGTTCTTGCAATAGTGCATATGCTGCAGCTTCTGCTGGGGCAGGCGCGTCATCATCTGGAATAAAATCTCCAAGATGACTATCCTCTTCCTCACCGATCGGCGTCTCAAGCGATACTGGTTCTTGAGATATTTTTTGAATCTCCCGAACTTTTTCTACAGGCATATCCAGCGCTTTGGCAAGTTCCTCTGGTTTTGGGTCTCGGCCAAGTTCTTGCAACAACTGTCTTGATACACGGATTAACTTGTTAATGGTTTCTACCATATGAACAGGAATTCGAATCGTTCTTGCTTGATCCGCGATCGCTCTTGTAATCGCCTGTCTGATCCACCATGTTGCATAAGTAGAGAACTTAAAGCCTTTTTTGTAGTCAAATTTTTCAACCGCTTTGATCAAGCCGAGGTTTCCTTCTTGAATCAAATCCAAGAACAGCATCCCTCTCCCCACATATCTTTTGGCAATCGAAACAACCAGTCGAAGGTTTGCCTCAACTAGTAATTGTTTTACCGATTCATCGCCCTCATCCATTCTTCGAGCAAGCTCACTTTCTTCTTCTGGAGACAAAAGCGGAATTTTTCCAATTTCTTTCAGATACATTCGAACTGGATCGTCAATAGAAATTCCTTTTGGTGCAGAAATATCCGTCGGATCAACAGGGATCTCTTCGCTCATCGTGATGCTTTTTTCAAACTCAGCGTCTTCAAAAATATCCAGCGTGTCATCCTTTTGATTTTCGTCAACAAGCTCAATTCCGAGCTGATTCAACGTTTCATAAGTATTTTCAATTACATCCTTGTCCATTTCGAAAGATGAAAGTACCTCCGATATTTCTGCATAGGTCAAGGTTCCAGCCTCTTTCCCTTTGTCCAGCAATAACTTCAATACATTAACTTCCTCGTGCGATTTATCCATATGATCCATGGTCTTCTCCTTTACATCTTATTCAAAATACCTTTTAGTCGAATTATTTCATTCCCGATTATTATCGCAGCAGATACACTATTCGACTTTTGCGTTCGGAGCAATTCCTCTTGTTTTTTTTCAAGAAAAGCAATCCGCAAACTGAGTTTTGCCATCTTGATGCTTTTGATCAGCAATGTGTATTCATTATGCGATAATTCCTGGAGGGTATCTTCGAATGTTACTTCCTGTCCCTCTTTTATTTGATGATATTTTTTTCGATTTTCCAGATAAACAAAATCTTCTATACTTATTTCGTCAAAATGAATCTTTTTCTTAAAGAGTCCATAAAGCACGATCTTTTCCTTGTTATCGAGTTCTGTTTCAATCTCAATCGATGCTTGTGCCGCTGGTTGATCTTCGTCCATCGAAGAACGACGAAACATTTTTGGCGAAAAATATTTCCCGAAAATGTCAACACCGAGCGATTTGATGGAGTAACCTGTCAAATCGGACAAATAATAGATGGATTCTTCGGTGTAAATTTGTCGAGCATAAGGTTTTTCATTATATTGCTTGATAAAATCCACCGACTCTCGGACAAAATTTTCTTTTCCAATAGAAGTTTCAATATCATGTTGTTTTTGGATAAACTGAATGTTAAATTTCAGAAAATCAACAGATTCCTCGATTTTTTTGTAAAAATCTGCAGGTGTTTTCTTTCGGAAAAATTCGTCAGGATCCTTCTCCTCATCCAGCATGATTACCCTGCAACTTGCTCCATTTGTTTCGATAAGTTCCAAAGCTTTTTTTGCTGCTTTTTGTCCTGCTTCGTCCGAATCATATAGGATAAACACATTGGACGCAAGCCGAGATAAAATCTTTGCCTGTTCGTCTGTTAACGCAGTTCCAAGCGTTGCAACAGTATTCTTATACCCATTTTGGTGCATACTAATTACATCAAGATATCCTTCCACCAAAAAAATCGCTTTGTTTGTAATGTTCTTGCGCGCAATTTGTATTCCATACAAATTTTCCTTTTTTTGATAGATCATCGTCTCGGGCGAATTAATATATTTTGGCCCCCAGCTTCCTAATTGTCTTCCGCCAAATGCAATGATTTCATTTTTGAAATTAAAAATTGGAAAAATAATACGATCCTTAAAAATTGGTGTTACCCCATATTCATTTTTTCTCGCAATGCCACTTTCTAAGATACGCTCTTCCGAAAATTTTTCTGCAAGTAATTCCATCAAAGAATTAGATTCGTCCGCATATCCTAAGCCAAATTCTCGAATCATTTGAGCGCTCACCCTACGATTCTTGAGATATTCGAGAGCGACACTGGATTTGGTCAAATTCTTGTAATAATATCTTGCGGCCATCAGATTGATTTCCTTGATTTCTTTGATGGAATCCTTTTTTTGCGGATCAAAATTGCGTTCTTTTGGAACCTCAAGTCCAACTTTATCTGCCAAAAGTGACACTGCATCAAAAAACTCGATATGTTCAATCTCTTGAATAAAACTAAGTACGTCGCCGCCTTTGCCACAACCGAAACATTTGAAGGATTGTCGCTGCGGATTCACCGTAAAAGATGGCGTTTTTTCTTTATGAAAAGGACAGCAAGCCTTGTAATTGCTCCCAGATTGTTTGAGGGAAACATATTGATTGATGATATTTACAATGTCTGCTCGTTCCTTCAACAGTGTTATAAAATCATGATTCATTCTTGCCTCCTTCTCAAATACAATTCGTTACAGAATTTATTTTTTCTTCCAAAAAAATAACCGCCAATAAAATCGCAGCGGATATTTTTTCGAATTTTATTCGAGTGCAAGCAAATCGCATTTCACAACGCCGTACAGATTTCCGATCATCTCAACCAATTCGTGGATATCAACTTTTAACCCGGAGATTTCAATCGTAATGGACGCATTTGCAATTTTGTTGATCGGAATATCCTGATTGATCGTCAGCACATTGGCATTGTTTTCAGATAGTAATTTGAGAACTGAAGATAAGATGCCCATTTCATCCTTTAGTAGAAAAGATAGAATCGCCTTACTGCCTACCATTCCCTCCGACAATGAGAACACATAATCTTTATATTTGTAAAATGTACTTCTAGAGATTCCAACTTCTTTTACGATTTCTGAGATACCTTTGCCCGAATTTAATCGAAGTATTTCCTTTGCTTCCAATACTTTTGTAAAAACGTCTGGCAGTATTTCGCTATTTATTACTAGAAATTTTTTCAAAATAATCCTCCTCATGATTGCGTATCAAATCCAATTTTTGGGATCGATGTAATTTTTTTATCTCACACTCTCGTTTTAGTGCTTCACTCTTTGTTTCAAATTGTTCACAATAGACTAAGCGTACAGGAAGTCTTGCTCGAGTACATTTTGACGCTTTGCCCTCGTTGTGTCTTGCCACTCTTTTGTCCAAATTATTCGTGTATCCTGTATAGATGGTATCGTCAGCGCATTGGAGCATATACACAAAATATTTCTTCTCCATCACGATAATATCCTAACTTTGTCGATTCGATTTTTATCCACATTCTCCACGATAAATTTGTACGATTGGAAATTGATGATTTCTCCAGATTTTGGTAAACGTCCAAGCAAACCGATAATAAACCCTCCAAACGATTCAAATTCATCGGATTCAAAATTTGTTCCAATCATTTCGTTGAGCTCGTCCAAACGAGTATTTCCGTTGACTACATACTCATTTTCCTTAATGATCTTTACATCAGATTCTCCAATTTCATCGTACTCGTCGTTGATGTCGCCAAAAATACTTTCGACTATATCTTCCATCGTTACCAATCCAGCAACTCCGTCGTACTCATCTAGGACAATTGCCAAATGATTTCGATTTCCTTGCATTTGTTTGAAGAAGTCATTGATTTTGATAAATTCAAAAGTGTAAAACGGCTCTCTCACATAATCTGCGAGATTGAATTGTTCTGCAGAAAGTCCTTCCGTGACATCTTTGAAAAACAAGTCCTTTGCATATATTATCCCGACAATATTGTCAATCGTGTCATCGTAAACAGGAAGCCGAGAAAATTTCTTTTCTTGAAAAGCTTCGATAACTTCTGCATAGTTCGCTTCAATTGGAACAGCAAGCATATCCATTCGCTGCACCATTACATCTTTGATTCGCAAATCACCAAATTCAAAGATGTTGTAAATCATCTCTTTTTCGTCATTTTCCAAAATCCCCTCTTGGCTCGACACATCCACCAATGTACGAAGTTCTTCTGGCGTGATAAATGGTCGTCTTGAATTGGATTCTCCTCCGAGCAATCGGATAAATAGCGACGTGATTTTTGTCAGAACGAAAACGATCGGAGAAAAAACTTTAGAGATGAAAAAGATAGGCTTTGCTACTAATATCGAAATTTTTTCCGAAAACTGAACCGCCAAATTTTTTGGTGTTATTTCACCAAAAATCAATATTACAAGAGTCATAATAGCAGTAACATAAGCGATGCCCCCTTTATTGTTAGGCAACAGAGAAATCGACAAGGCGGTCGCCACCGAAGTTGCTGCGATATTAACAGCATTATTTCCAAGCAAAATAGAACCTAGCATTTTGTCAGGCGATTCAAGAAGTTTTTCGATTGTTGTTGAATTTTTTACATCCGACTCAATCATATATTTTAGCCGAATCTTGCTTAGTGACATTAATGCTGTTTCGGATGCCGAAAAAAATCCAGAAAGCAATATTAATACTGCTAATAATATCAATTGAAGTATCGTACTCGTTTCCATTTTTTTCCTCTTTTTTGTGAATTTTACAATCTATTTTTGTTCAATCAATGCAATGTTATTCTTTAATGTCAAATTATTACTAAGTGTTAACACCTTCGTTGGAATGCAAATTGCAATAACTTCACCTCGCAAATGGCGCAAAGTCATGTATCTTATTTACTTAAATGTACCCGTTTTGCGACTTGTCGCAACGATAAGATGGCAGTTGTTATTATACCATATTTTCTTCAAATTGGAGTATTATTAGATCGAATTCGTTGCATAGAAACATCGTTTTCAAAAAAAATTCTTTTCAGTTGCTTGTTTTATCGAATACAAATTGAAATTCTTGATATTGATTGCTATAATAGAGAGTGGCATATTGTATGATAGGTGGAGAAAGTTATGATTAAAATATACAAAACAATCAACGAAGTAACAAAAGAGATTAACGAGCTTGATAGCGGCGTTTGGATTAATATGACAAACCCCACACAGAGCGAGTTGACGCAGATTCGTTTGCGCTACAATGTAGATGAAAGTCAGCTCAAAGCGGCGCTGGATGAGGAAGAAAGTCCTCGTATCGATGTAGAGGACGAGAGTACGCTATTTATTATCGACGTTGCTTATCCCTACGAAGATGTTGTAAATAAAGGCGCAAGAATCTACGGAACGGTTCCACTTGGAATTATCATTGCAGACGAAGCAATCATTACCGTTTCAACCAGCGAAATCAAACCACTTACAGATTTTACAAAAATGAGAGTCAAAAGTTTTGACACTGGTAAAAAAACACGGATGATTCTTCAGATCATGTACAAAAATGCCACCTACTACCTATTCTATCTGAAGCAAATTGATCGAATCAGCGAAAGCATCCAAAAGGAACTTCATAAGTCAATGAAAAACGAAGAATTGCTCGAGCTTCTTTCGCTTGAAAAATCGCTGGTATATTTCACCACTTCGTTAAAATCAAACGAAATCGTCTTTGAAAAAATGATGCGCCTCGACACGATTAAGCAATATGCAGACGACAAAGATTTGCTGGAAGATGTAATTATCGAAAATAAGCAGGCAATCGAAATGTCCGAAACCTACAGCCACATTCTCAACGGAATTATGGGCGTTGTAGGCTCTATTATCTCCAACAACCTTAACATCGTGATGAAATATCTTGCATCGATCACTATCATCCTTGCGATTCCAAACATTGTGGCTGGAATCATGGGGATGAATGTCCCTGTTCCATTCGCCAATTCCCCGATTGGTTTTTCTATCATGCTGGGAATAATTGCAGTCATCACATTGTCTGTCAGCTATTATATGTTTAAGAAAAGATTGCTGTAAAATATCTTAATGTGTTTAACTACCAATAATTCATCAGATTCCAGGATAATCTTCCTCATGGATAATTATTAGCTGTTATACACAATAAAAAAAGAGTGCTACGAAATGAACTATGTTCCGATCTCCAATCATTAGCATTTTGATCTAATGTGTTGATCGGAACTTTTTTTTTGCAACACTCTATCATAATAAAAAACTATAGCGCACAAAGAATTGCTTTGAGCAGCGATAAGGAATTTTTCACTGCAATTGGAACAAATTCTTTGAACTCAATACAAGCTCCAATGCTCGCATTGTCTGAAATGGAACGAATCACGATAAAAGGTTTGTCGTTCAAATATGCGGTGTGAGCAATACTCGCTCCTTCCATCTCCGTTGCATATGCATTGAATTCTTTGGAAAGGAATCGAACTTTTTCTGGCGAACTGATAAACTGATCGCCTGTGACAATTACTCCCTCAAACAAACGATATTTGGGATCAATTTGTGCCGCTCTTGCCTTTTTGACAAGCTCTTCGTCGCTTTTGAAATCAAAGATGTCCAAGCGAGGAATTTGGCCAAGTTTTTCGCCGAACATCGTGGTGTCTACATCGTGCTGAATCAATGAAGTTCCAATTACAACATCTCCTGGAAAAACTTTTTCATCCACTCCTCCCGCAACGCCGACATTGACAACCTTATCCACGTTAAAATAATCAATTAGAATTTGCGTACAGATTGCGGCATTTACTTTTCCTACGCCAGAAACCACCACTACCACGTCTTGATTCCACAAAACTCCTTGAAAAAAATCCATTCTCGCTTTATGAAGATGTGTGGTGATGGTCATTTCTTCCTTCAGTGCTTCGACTTCTTCGCTCATCGCACCAATAATTCCAATTAGCATATCAAACTCTCCTTTTCATCTTTCTTTCGTAAAAAAGAATCTTTTTCAAGCTCCATTCCTAATTTCATCCAAACAAGTTCCTTTGGTCTAGGAGCAACTTCGATTGGTTCCATCGATTCATTATACATCGCAGAGACTGTTGTATAGATTGTCTCTCTCGTATGAGGCGAAATCACTTCAATCTTATCGCCGACAAAAGTTCTATTTCGAATTTCGACCAGAACTAGCCCATCTTTATTCTCGTGAGCAATTCCAACAAAATCATAGTTGCGAATATATGAGCTCGAGCCATAATTTTGGGATTCGTGATTTGCTTTTTCTTTGTAAAAACCATGCGTAAAATCGCGATAGCTTGCTTTTTTTACTTCCTCGAGCAACTCTGGATCAAATTGATAGTTTTCCGGATCTTCATAGTATTGATCGATGGCAATGCGATAAGCTCGAACCACTGTCGCAACATAATAAGCTGTTTTTACACGTCCCTCGATTTTGAGACTATCGATCCCCGATTCGATCACTTCTTTTACCGAGTCAATGAGGCATAAATCTTTGGAGTTAAAAATATAGGTACCGCTCTCATCTTCTTCAATTGGGAAAAATTCGCCAGGGCGTTTTTCTTCCACCAAATAATATTTCCAGCGGCAAGGATGTGCACATGCTCCTCGATTCGCATCTCGCCCAGTCATATAGTTGCTGAGCAAACATCTGCCAGAGTAGGAAATACACATTGCGCCGTGAACAAAACTTTCGATTTCCATCTCTTTTGGGATGGAGTCTCTAAATTTTTTGATCTCCTCAAACGATAATTCTCGAGCGGTAACAATTCTTTTTACGCCCTGATCGTACCAGAATTTTGCTGCGTGATAGTTCGTATTGTTTGCTTGCGTACTGAGGTGAATTTCCATGCTTGGAATATGTTCTTTGACCATCATTAGTACGCCAGGGTCTGCAACGATCACCGCATCCACTTGGATTTCGTTTAGGAATTTCAGATATTCCTCTAATCCCTCAAAATCGTCATTATGCGGAATAATATTGAGCGTGACATAGATTTTTTTTCCACGCTCATGACAAAATTCGACGCCCTCTTTCATTTCTTCTGGCGAAAAATTCTTGGCAGCTGTTCTCATCCCAAAACTTTCGCCTCCAACATATACGGCATCTGCTCCATAAATAATTGCGGCTTTAAGTTTTTCCAAATCGCCAGCAGGAGCAAGTAATTCCACTTTATTCATTGATTATCCTTTCGTTTTGTAGGTAATTGCAAGGCCATCTCCAATCGGGAGCAAGGCAGTATAAAAATCAGTATTATCACTTTTTAGAAAATTGAGGTAGTCTCTCATGCGACGGTAAATGGTACGCTGACGTTTTTCGACTTTTGAAATATCTTCTTCAAAGACAAGTCCCTTATGAAAAATATTGTCCGAAACAAGCAGTCCGCCATCGTTTACATAAGGGAATACCATATCAAAATACAATTGGTATTGCCCTTTGGCTGCATCGATAAAAACAAAATCATAGGGCGCATTTTCAGCAACAATTTCTGCAGCCCGTGTTGCATCAATAAGATGAACCGTGATTTTATCGTCCAAATTCATTTTTGAAATATTGGACTTTGCTTCATCAAATCTTGCGAGATTTCTCTCCATCGAAATAATTTGGCCATCCAATGGCATCGATAGCGCCATAGCGATGGACGAATAGCCAATCGCTGTCCCAAGCTCCAATATTTTTTTAGGTTTTTGAATTTTTATCAGCGCAAGCAAAGTATCCAAACTATCTCTGGAGATAATTGGTACATGGTTTTTGTGTGCGTACTCTTCCATTTCCAGTTGATATTCAAAAAAAGGAAAAGTATGCTTTATAATAAAATCTTTGGTTTGAAGATCGTTCATTATCCTAAATACTTTCGTTTATTTGCTAAATGCTCTTCATAAGTTACAGAAAATACTTGTGAGCCTGTACCATCATTTTTCGCCAAGAAATAAAGATACTCCGTTTCTGGGTGATCAAATACAGACATGATCGCAGAGAGACTTGGCGATGCAATCGCTGCAATTGGAAGCCCATTGTTAATATAGGTATTGTATGGCGATACGATAGAAATTTCTTCGCTGGATAATATCCATTTTCGTTCTTTGATGATGTATTGCACAGTTGCGCAAGATTGCAAAGGCATATTGATTTTGAGTCGATTATCAAAGACTGATGCCACAAGCGGCATTTCTTCTTCAAGAGCCGCCTCTCTTTCGATAATGGATGCAAGAATAATTACCTCGTTGAGCGTATAATCGGAATTCGCAAGCTTCGGTTCAATTTCTGATAGATATACAATGTTGAAGCTATTGAGCATCGTATCAATAATATATTCTTCTCCATCCGTTTCTTTGAATCCATAGGTCAAGGGATACAGATAGCCTTCCAATGAAACGATGGATGGGTCATTCAAAAATGCGTATTTGTCTGCGAAATGCGCAGGATTATTTACAAGCTCCATAAATTTTTCTGCGCTACCTAATCCTTCCGCCTCAACTTTGGCAGCGATTTGGACAGCCTCCAAACCCTCTTGAACAACGAATTTTTTGCCTCGGAATACATTCCCTTTGAAAAAATTTTCTACCATTTCCGCTGGCGTCATATTTTTTGAAATCAAGTAGGTTCCTGCTTTGATGTTGGTCTTCTCATTGTCTTGTGCAAAGTCGATCATTGCCTTGGAACTATGAATATAACCCAATTCTTGCAACTCTTTGGAAACAACCGTCAAGTTGGATCCTGGGGCAATCACAAATTCAATCTCTGTCGCATCCGACGAATCGACAGCGGACAAAGGATCGACCTTTTCGCCACATCCGACCAAAAATAAAAGTAAAAACATAGTCATTATCAATAATTTTTTTGTCACTTGTTAACCTCTTTTCCTAGCAATTCGATTCCAAGCCTTTTTGGGCAGAAAATAGCGAAATTGCTAAAATCGTTTTTGCATCTTGGATTTTCCCCTCGTTGATCATCTGGAATAATTCATCCAAAGAAAATTCGAGAATATCGATAAATTCATCTTCATCCAGATTCTGAGATCCTTTTTCGCCCAGTTTTGCAAAATAAAGAAATATTTTTTCATCACAAAAACCAGGAGAAGTATAAAAACTGGTAACATAATCCATCGATTGAACCATGTATCCTGTTTCCTCTTTTAGCTCACGCAAAATCGCCTCACCGGGCTCTTCTCCTTTTTCTAATTTGCCAGCAGGAATTTCAAGCAGGTAGTCTTCCATCGCTTTTCGAAACTGTCTCACTAGAACAAATTTCCCCTCTGGTGTTTGTGCCAAAACACAAACCGCCCCTTGGTGTCTCACAATTTCTCTGGTAGCAAATTTTTCCTCATTGATCTGAACTTTTTCAACGTAAAGATCGATGATTTTTCCCTCATAAATCTTTTCGCTTGATACGGTTTTTTCTATCATTACATCTCCATATTTTTCGCAATCATTTCTTTTGCTGTAGACAATGTGTTGTCTGTAATATTTGTTCCACTCATCATTTTTGCCAGTTCTTGATAACGATCATCCATCGACAGCATTTTTATGGATGTTTTTGTGTCGACATCACTCTGCGTTTTTTCAACAACAAAATGCGTATTTGCAAAGCTGGCAATCTGTGGCAAATGCGTGATACAGATCACTTGGCGATACTTGCTGATTTCTTTTAGCTTTTCGCCGATTTTTTGTGCAGCAATTCCACTTACACCAGTATCGATCTCATCAAATATTAAGCTTTCAATTTCATCCGTCTGTGCAACAACCGTTTTGAACGCAAGCATAAATCGAGAAATTTCTCCTCCTGATGCCGTTTTTGAAAGTGGTTTTAAGCTTTCTCCCTTGTTGAAAGAAATCATAAATTCGACTTGATCTGCGCCCGTTTTACTCAGCGGTACTGCATTGAACTGAATTTCAAACTGAACATTTTTCATATTGAGTGAAAGTAGCTCTCTTTTGAGCTCTTCTTCAAGTTTTTTCGCAACAATTTTCCTGCTATCCGTTATTTGAAGCGACAATTTTGTTAACTGTTTCTCCAATTGATCGATTTTTTCTTGATACTCCTGGTTCAAACGATCTCTCGAAAGGATTTTTTCTTTTCGCTCTTCCGCTTGAGCCAAATAATTTATCACCTCATCGTGGCTTTTGCCGTATTTTCGGTAGAGTAGATTGATTTTATCTAGTCTATAGTTCAATCGATCGATCTCAGCTTCCGAATTGTCCGATTCCGATTGGTTCGAAATAATTTCTTGTGCCAAATCTTCCAATGAATAATATGCGTCATTTAATGTTTCAAGCCATTGTTCAGATTCCGGAAGATAGTTGGAGATGCTTTCGATTCGGTTGATTACTTTTGAGATTTTGTTTAGCGCAGAATCATTTTCGTCATAAAGCAGTTCATAAGAATAGTGAATCCCGCCTTGGATTTTTTCAGCGTTTTCCAATCTGGCTAAGGTTTCTTTGATCTCTTCTTTTTCATTTTTCTTAAGTTTGGACTCTTTGATTTCATTGATCTCGTAATCCAAGATGTCGAGCTCCCGTTCAATTTTGGACGCATCCATATTGTCGTTGAGCTCCAAGAGTTCTTTTTTTACTCCTAGATACTGCGCAAAGTACTCATTGTACTCTGAAAGTAATGTCGCAAGATCCTCCTGCCCAAACCCATCGATCAGCTGCAATTGACTTGCAGAAGTCATGAGCTGCTCATATTCATTTTGTCCATGAATGGTTATAAGAGTTGGTGTTATTAACTTCAAATCATTTTGCGTAATTGTTCTGCCATTGATGCGACTGATGGAGCGTCCATCTTTGGATACTTCTCTGGCAAGAATGACGAGATTTTCTTCGATGTCGATTCCGAGCAAGCTCACAATTTCTTGAACGATGTTTTCGGATACAGAAAAACATGCCTCTACGATCGCTTTGTTTTCTCCAGATCGCACGACATTTTTTGAAGCTTTTTTTCCAAGGGCAAGAGAAAGTGCATCAATCATGATCGATTTACCAGAACCGGTTTCTCCTGTAATAATATTCAGCCCTTGATTGTATTCAATTCTAAGCTCGTCGATTAGTGCAAAATTTTTGATATAAAGCTCTAGTAACATCGATTACTCCTTATTTGACAAAGACTCATGAGATTCATGTACAAGTCGTTCTACATTAATATTTGTCGTTTCCAAAGGCTGATTTGACAGATACATTAGATACTCAATGTTGCCTTTTGGACCCTTGATCGGCGAAAAATCCAGCGCCTTGACAAACAAATTTTGTTCCTCAGCGTATCCGATAGCAAGATTAATTGCTTTGATATGTGATTTTGCTTCTCTGACGACTCCATTTTTCCCGACTTCATTTCTTCCGACTTCAAATTGCGGCTTAATCAGAGCAACGCATTCAAAAAAATCGGCTCCCAGTTCTTGTAGTTTGGGAAAAATCAGCTTTAGAGAAATAAAGGATACATCGATGCTGAAAAAATCGATTTTGTCCTCAATATTTTCTGGCGACAAATGACGGATGTTAGTTCTTTCAAGGTTCACTACACGTGAATCGTTGCGAAGTTTCCAATCCAGCTGTCCATAGCCCACATCCACCGAATAAACTTTTGTTGCGCCGTTTTGGAGCATCGCATCGGTGAATCCACCCGTTGAAGCGCCGATGTCCATACAAATTTTGTTATCCAGCGACATATCCCATATTTTTAGCGACTTTTCGAGTTTTAGTCCACCGCGAGAAACATATGGGATCGCATCTTCTTTGACAGTAATCACATCGTTGTCGGATACGATAAATCCTGGTTTATCAACAATATGATGATTGACAATGATTTTGCCTGCCATGATATTCTTTTTTGCTCTTTCTCTCGTGTCAAAAAATCCTTTGTCCACCAAATATTTGTCGATTCGATCTTTCATTTGTTTTTTGATATGCCCCTAGAACATATCTCTCCTTTATCTGTATGTGAAATATATCAACGCAATGGCAACTCCTAGGATCGCCCCAGCAAAGACTTGCAACGGCGTATGCCCAATTAATTCTTTAAGTTTTTCGGTTTCAAATTTATGTTTTTGAATATCCTCAAGAATTTCGTTGAGAATCTTGGCTTGTTTCCCTACCGCAAGTCTCACGCCCGATGCGTCATACATTACAATACACGCCATCCCCAGTGAAAGCGCAAAAACCGATGAACCAAAACCATCCAATATTCCAATCGCTGTGGTCATACTTGCAACAAGTGCGGAATGCGAACTTGGCATTCCACCCGATCCAACCATACGAGAAAAATCAACTTTACGCGTTGCCGCAAAATGAGAAAAAATCTTTAAGCTCTGCGCAATAAACCACCCCAAAAATGAAACAACGATTATTTCATTTGAAAAAATAATATTCATATAGCCCTCTTATTTAGTTTTTTCTTGAAGCAACATAGCGAGCAAGCTCCACAAAAAATTCTTTTGACTCAAAAAAATCAATCGCCCTAATTGCTTCATTCACTGTATCGTCTAATATCTCTTTGGACTTTGCAAGACCATAGTGCGTTACAAAAGTAGATTTCATATTTGCTGCATCAGAGCCGATCGGTTTTCCCAATTCCTCAAAACTTCCCTCGTAGTCCAGAATGTCGTCCGAAATTTGAAAAGCAAGCCCAAGATGGGTTGCATATTTGGATAAGGAATCCATTTGTCGCTCATCCGCTTGCATAATCATTGCAGCGGAAAGAATGGAAGACTCAATCAGCGCACCTGTTTTTTTCTTGTGCAACAATAACAAAGTGTCCAGATCAATCTCTTTCCCTTCAGATGCAAGGTCAATAATTTGACCAGCAATCATCCCATTT
>JBHBDS010000143.1:0-4506 GCA_041784625.1 Filifactoraceae bacterium | reverse complement strand
AGTAATAATAAAAGCAAATTCGCTAGACAAGCTTCAAGACGCCAATTTTGCGCTCCAAGAAAATGGCAAAATATTTTCGCTTCATAAACTTGAAATGAATCTCACCAATGCAGAGTCACAGACAGAAAAAGGAAAAATAGATAATGCGGAGTATTTCTGCTGGGTGTACAAAAAAGATTCTTCGGATGCAAATGGCACAGGAGATAACAACACTGGCAACCAAGGCAACACAGGGCAAGATAATAACGGAGCGGACCCGAATAATTCGAGCGGACAGAACACAGGAGAACAGAACGGCACGAGCGGCTCAAACAATAATTCGAATGAATCGGGCACGAATAACAATGGCAGCAATAATGACAGCGCAAACTCGGGCGGAAACCAGAGTGGAACAGGTCAAGAAAATACGAATGACAATAACAACTCAAGCGGACAAAACGGAAGTGTAAACCAAAATTCTTCACAAAGTGGGAATGTGTATGCTGGAGGAACAAGTTACTCCTCCGTTCGACCAGATTCTGTAAACAAATCGCCAGAGAACAATTCAAAATCCAGTGAGTCCGCTTCATCGGACAAGAATCGCAGTGCAGGAAGTGATAGTCGCTCCACTGACATAAACAGAGAAAGCGCAATCAATCGCTTCATCACGACGCTCAAGATTGATGACAATGCTTTTTCGATGCAAAAAGGAGAAAACAAGACCAATGGAGTGATCGAAGTTGCTCCAGCAATTATCGAAAATCGAGCGCTGCTTCCAGCGAGAATGCTTGCGGAATCGCTCGGGCTTCAAGTGGATTATGATGCAAAAAACAAAACAATCTTGCTCACGCAACCTAATGACAAAGAGCAAAAAGTGCTGCTAATTCTAGGAAACGAAATGAAATCCATTTCGAGGAATCAAAGAAATTTTGTTCAAAACTCGGCAAAAGTGGCGATTGCAGAAGAAGTTTTGAGTGAAAATATTTTTGTCGCTGTAGAGAATGGACGAATTCTTTTTCCACTTCGACAAATCGAAAATATTTTCAGCAAACTTGGCTTAACGACGCAAATTCAGTGGAATCATCAAACAAAAGAAATAACGATTATTCGATAAAAAAATTTGCACAAGCACTTTTGTTGTGTTATAATATTTAGACGTGAGATTAACGCATAGCGAGGAGCGATCCTTTTCTCCGCTTTCTGCTCGCTCAGCGAGCCGTATAGTCCAAAGGGAGGTGAAAGTAATGAAAAATTACGAATTGGTTTATGTACTAAGACCAGTAATCGAAGACGAAGCAAAAGATGCTGTACTTGACAAAGTAAAAGCGATAATTGAAGCTTCTGGCGAGGTTGTAGCGGTTGATGTATGGGGCGTGAAAAAGCTTGCATACGAGATACAAAAGCTAAGAGAAGGCTTCTACGTTCTTGTAACATTCAAGGCGACTGTAGATGTTCCGAAAGAGCTTGATCGTAACCTAAAAATCAACGACAACGTAATTCGTCATATGGTAATTAACCTAGATGAGAATTAGGAGCTAGAAATGAATATTGCTATTTTAATCGGTAGGCTGACAAAGGATCCAGAACTTCGCTACATTCCATCGACTGGAAGACCAGTGGCGACTTTTACGATCGCAGTGGATCGTACTTTTGTAGGAAAAGACGGACAGAAACAAGCAGATTTTTTCAACATCGTCGTATGGGGAAAACCTGCGGAAAACTCTGCGAATTATCTTGCAAAAGGAAGCCAAGTTGCAATTCGTGGACAGATCCAAAATCGCAGCTACGAAACACCAAATGGTGAAAAGCGATATATTACGGAAATTATTGCCGACAACGTGCAATTCTTGGGCAAACCTTCGGGCAACGCACCAAGAAATGATTTTAGTCAAGGATCTTCCAGCGCTAATGATTTTATGCCATCGGGCTATGAGGATGCCAACGCATTTTCGCCAAAAGGTCTCGATGAAGATGGATATCGTGCGCTCGAGGATGATGATGTACCATTTTAACAAAGGAGGTAACTCATGGCAGCTCAAAAAGGTATGAGAAAAAGAAGAAAAAAAGCAGATCCATTTGCAGGCGACAAGATCAATCAAATTGATTACAAAGACGTTGCACTTCTAAAAAAATATATTACGGAAAGAGGAAAAATTCTTCCTCGTCGTGTAACAGGTGTATCTGCAAAAGCTCAAAGAAAGCTAACACTTTCTATCAAGAGAGCTAGAAATCTTGCATTGCTACCATATTCTGTAGAATAATTAACGAAACCCCGACTAATCCTCGGGGTTTTTGCTGGTTGCGTAAAAAATTCTGCGTTTTCAAAGAGCTACTCGCTTAGGAATTTATCGAAGAAGTTGTGACAAAATCCTTTGAAGAGGAACGATGAAGAAACTAATGATTTGTATCGCAATGATGCATTTAGCAGTTTTAGTTTGACAGCAGGCCTGTGGGAAGGCAAGTTTTTGCTGTTTTGAACCAGTCATGGCTCAAGATAAGTTTCAGACCGTAGCTCCAATTTTCAAGGAGGGGATGAAATGGAAAAAACAACAAAGACACATCGAAGACCGTATATTTGGGAAGCACTATTATCTTTTGGATTTTTGATTCTGTGCATGGTTTTGGGAATTCTCGTTTTCAAAGAGGATCCTCATATTCCAATGCTGCTCGGGACAGCATTTGCTGCACTGATAGCAATCAAAATCGGATATAGCTGGAGTGAAATCGAGAGCGCCATGTTCAATGGAATTATGCAAGCGCTTCAAGCGATTATCATTCTTGCGATTATTGGGGTACTGATTGGAGTCTGGCTAAATGCTGGCGTCGTACCGACCATGATTTATTACGGACTAAAAATTCTTTCGCCAAAAATATTTTTGGTTGCGGCGGTTATTATCGCATCAATCACTTCGTTGGCGACAGGAACTTCGTGGGGAACAATGGGAACCATCGGCGTTGCACTGATTGGTGTTGCAGGAGGACTTGGGATTCCACTTCCGATTGCAGCAGGAGCGATCATCTCTGGAGCTTACTTTGGAGACAAAATGTCGCCGCTATCGGATACAACCAACCTTGCTCCAGCAATGGCAGGAACGGATGTATTTACGCATGTAAAATTTATGCTCAAGCCAACGATCGTTTCGTACATCATCACGCTAGCGTTCTTCGGTTTCATCGGAATGAAATACGGAGCGGGCGATGCGGATCTCGGCAAAGTCCAAGCGATTGCAGAGGGATTAGAAGGAGCATTTAACATTTCGCCGATTTTGCTTTTGCCACCTGTTCTTGTAATCTTTTTGATCTCAAGAAAAATGCCAGCGATTCCAGGAATTTTTGTGGGAATCGTAACAGGAGCAATCTTGGGAATGATTCTTCAGGGAGCAAGTTTCGGATCAATGATTCATGTGGGCTACTACGGATATGAATCCGCAACAGGAATTGAAGCGATCGACGATTTGCTTACGGCTGGAGGACTTAGCGCCATGTTCTTCTCCATCTCGCTAACCATTTTTGCGATGATGTTTGGTGGAATTATGGAGCAAACGGGACAGCTTGAAGTAATCGTTGAGAAATTGGTTGTTCTTGCAAAATCGGCGCAAAGTCTGATTTTCTTGACAATGCTTACATGCCTTGCAAGTAATGCGACGATGCCAGAGCAATATATTTCGCTCGTGCTACCAGGAAGAATGTATGCGAAGGAATATAAGGAGAGAGGACTTCATCCAAAAACGCTATCCAATGCGCTGGAGTCGTCCGGAACAATTCTTTCGCCACTGATTCCGTGGAATACTTGTGGAGCGTTTATCGTCAGCGTGCTCGGCGTTCAAACGCTGGATTATGCACCATGGGCAGTGTTTAACTATGTGACACCGATTGTGGTAATGGCTTTGAGCTTTATCGGCGTAACCGTCGCAACGATTGACTCCGATCCAGATACTGTGATCGAAAATTAATGGGGAAGCGCAATCAGCAATAAAATTGCGATGTTATTAAATCGCATTATTCAATTTCAAAAACAAAAAGTGAACTCAGAAAAATAGCTAAAAGATTTCGTATGCAAATTTCTTATACAAGTGCGAGATAATTGCACGAAACAATATTAAAAAAATTAGTACAACAAACAAGAAAGCCAGGCTCAACGAGTCTGGCTAAATTTTTGTGTAAAATATTTAGTTGAAAAAGACACTCCTCGGTGTTGGGAGGCAATTTCTGCATGGACTCCACCCGTATTCGAAGTGTATGCGAAATATCCTTGTATGGCTACTTCGTAATTCGCATTGCAAATCATCATCTCAAAAAGAGGATATTCAGATACTTCTCGGCTTCGGGCACAGAGACATAATATTTTTCTTTGTACAGAAGAATATTACGTTCGAGTAGCTGTTCTTTGTCATTGAGGAGGAATGAATTTTCTTTGATATCGATTAGGAGAGAAATCTCCTCGTTTGTCATTCTGAAACTTTCTTCTTCCATCTCGATGCTCGCCTCGAGATATTCTGCGAGTTTTTCTACCGATAAAAACCAATT
>JBHBDS010000142.1:0-10420 GCA_041784625.1 Filifactoraceae bacterium | reverse complement strand
CACAAAGTCGATAACTACTACAAAACATTCGGCAATGCACCAGATGATTTTTCGTTTGCGTTTCTTTTCTTTCTCCTAGATGATTTGGTTGTCGATTTGCTCGTCGGAATCACCATAGATTTCGGAATCCCATCTGCTCACTAGATCGCCCTCGTGTATTTTTTCAAGAATTCTTTTTCGTCGTCATTGAGGTGTGGTGCGATATTTTCGTAAACTTTTGCGTGGTATTCGTTGAGTAGTTTTTTCTCTTCGGCGTTCAAAAAGTCCTCTGCAATCGCATCGAGGTCGAACGGAATCCATGTTATGGTCTCGAAGTACAAGAATTGTCCGTACTCATTTTTCTCGCCTTTGCGCACGAGGAGTTCGTTCTCGAGTCTGATGCCATGCGAGCCTTCGATATAGATGCCTGGCTCGTTGGTGATGATCATTCCCTCTTGGAAAGCTACGAGCGACATCGGCTGAGTTTGCCATCGCATCGAGGTCGGGCCTTCGTGGATGTTGAGCAGGTAGCCTACGCCGTGGCCTGTGCCGTGGTTGTAGTTGAGCCCTCGATCCCAAAATGCTTTTCTCGCCAAAATATCCAGATTCGCTCCATTGACTCCCTGCAAAAATTTTGCTGAGCCAAGCAGCAGATTGGACGCTGCCACGATAGAGAAGTGCTCTTTCATCGCTCGTGGGATTTCGCCAAGCGCAAAAGTTCTCGTGATGTCGGTGGAGCCTTCCATAAACCCTGCTCCCGTGTCGGATAGATAGAGTGTGCCCTCATAAAGAGTCGCGTTACTCTCCTGGGTCGCTGAGTAGTGCACGATGGCGCCGTGTGCCCCGACGGATGAGATTGGCGCAAAGCTTTGGCGCACAAAATTTCCCATCGCCTCCCGATATTCAAGCAGTTTTGCCGTTGCAGATAGCTCGGTAATTTCGATTTTGCCGATGTTTTCTTTGAGCCATTTCATAAATCGCACGTGAGCGACGGCATCTTTGATCTGTGCATTGCGGATATTCTCGAGCTCCACATCATTTTTGATCGATTTGAACAAAATCTCTGGGCTTTCGGCTTCGATTTTTTGTACCGATTCTGGCAGATTGTTGTATAGCGCAAAATTGATGCGAAGTGGATCGATCAATGTGGTCCCTGTGAGATTTTTTGCATCGCTGTAGATCTGATCGTATGGCAAGAGTTTGATATTGTCCTGTGCGAAAGATTGTTTGATCTCGTCACTGAGTTTGTTCTCATCGATGTAGAGCAGCATCTCGTCCATGGTGATGATAGCGTAGCTGAGCACGAGCGGGAAAAATTCGATGTCATTCCCACGGATGTTGAGTGTCCAGCAGATGTCATCCAGCGTGGTGAGGATGTGCGATGCTGCGTTTTTTTCTGCCATGACCTTGCGGATTCGCTCGAGTTTGCTCGCTGTCGTCTCACCTGCATATTCTACGCCGAGTGCAAATACTGGCTCGGTCGATAATGCTGGTCGATCGCTCCATACTTTGTCCACTAGATCTTCGTGGTAGTGCACGGAGCCATTTTTTGCTTGAACGATTTTTTCGTACACTTTGCCCTCTTGCATTGCGACGCTGCGACCATCAAAGCCGAGAACTGCGTTTTGCGGAAGATTTTGCTCCAAAAACTGTGCTAGTGTCGGCACGTCTGGCTCGCCCTGCTTCATCAGCTCGACCGTGGTGCCCTCAAGCTCCTGCGCCGCCTGGATAAAATATCTGCCATCCGTCCATAAGTACGCACGATCCATCGTCACGAGCGCCGTGCCCGCCGAGCCTGTGAATCCTGTGATAAATGCCCGGGATTTGAAATGCTCGCCGACATACTCACTCTGGTGAAAATCCGCCGTCGGGATAATGTACGCGTCGATTTTGCGAGCAGCCATCACGCTGCGCAATGCCTGTAAACGCTCTGGTATATTCATAAAGACCTCCTATGTTTGAAAAAAACTGTAGTGTTGCAAAAAAACTTGATCATAAATGATTGGAATGTGTGATCATAAATGTTGTAGCGAAACTAAGTGCAAAGAATGCACGTTGCCAAACAAAGTCCATGCGCCGTGAATCGATGCTCCGTGAATGGATACTCCCTCGTCCATACTGAACAGCGAAGAAATAATAATTCGCATACAATATGCAAAAAGTGTTCCAGACACGATGATATTATCTTTTGTTCCCCACTCTTAATATTGTACCATTGTCTCGTATTTTTTGTAGCTTCTTCGATGAAAATTTTTCTTTTTCCAGCAATTCTTCCAGAACTTTTGACTCTCTGCTCCAAAATTTTGTGATATCGAAGTTCACTTTTTCTAATTTTACTTTGATATTCTTGAGGTTGTTAAAATCTCTCTTAAAATCTTTTTCAGAGCTTGACTGAGTAAATTCTTTAGCGCTTTTTATTGTGGTTGCATATACCAATTCGTCTTGAAAATTTAGTATTTGCGGCACCATTGAAACCGCCATCACATTTTTTGAAACATGACATGCCTTCAAATTTTCAACGAGATTCTTTACTTTCTTTTCATCTAGGATATCTGTATCAAAAACAAATACAACGCATGTTCCCTCTCGAATCTTTTTCAGTTGAATCGCTAAGCTATTCTTCTCAAGTACATTGAATACTGAAATCATTCCATTTTGTAGTAGCGTCCCTTTGATCTCTTTCAAAAGATTCTTTTCATTTTCGCCTTCAACAAAATAGTGGTAATACGAATATTTTTTTGCCATCACTTATCCTCCAAGAGCTCAAAAATTCTGTCAGTGCTCGGAACGGAGTTGAAAACGTCATTTCTAATTGCATGGTAAAGGGATTTGTCATGTTTTTTTATGATGTCCTCTGGATGAATTGCTTCCAACTGCGGATCCGCTCTAAGGAAAGTAAAACTGTGCTTCGGCAAGTCCAAATGGAGGATTTCCGAGTTGTGCGTGGTAATAAATAGCTGAGTATCTGATCTCAAAAGATAGATCATAGTCAATATAAAAGCGCTCTCCAATTCGCTATGAATGTATGAGAACTTCTCATCAAAATAATAGAAACCGTATCTATTTGCTTTTATTGCAGAAATGATTTCCGCAACAGCAATTCCTGCTATCGTTCCGCTTGAAAGCTTGCTGTTTTTTATCACTTCACCTTCTTGAACTAGAATATCTCTATAGTTTTTGTGGATGACAAAAGAATTCTCCACTCCTTCTACTTTTTTGACGGATAATATATCGGGGTCTAGCGATCTCAATACTTTGTCATAGACTACAACATCTTCCTCCAAGTTCATGTTTCTAACAAGTCCTTGCGTGACTCCATCGGTTAATGCAAAGTACCATCCAAAATCTGGAATTTCTTTTAATGCCGCTTGATAGCCCAGGGAGTATTCATATTTTACTTCTTTTAATTTCCCCACTGCAGACTCATAAGAATCTTTTTTGTGTATATCCGCTCTCTGAATTGAAATATTTATTTTTAGTTCCGTTTCAGTGTCTTGCAATGGCTGAAAAATAGTATTAATGCGATAAAGTTGTTTTTTTGGTGCACTTTGTTTGTGTAGGTCATCATTCAGCACTATATCTACAGAGAAGTATGCATTTTCTTTGTCATTGCGAATTGAATCCTTTAGATAATTAGCTGTACTATTCTGAGTAATGAAATTAAAAATATCTCTCAGCGCCATCCCCAGCGTTGTCTTTCCTGACGCATTGGCTCCCATCAATATATTCACTTTTTTGTAGCGAAAGTTGGGGTATCCCGACAGATGTTCTTCTGGAATGGATGAGTTGACGATTTTTTTGGGATATGAAAAATTAATCTTAAAATCTTTGAACGCATATAGGTTGTCGATTTCTAGATTCATCAATATCATGGAGTACCTCCTTAAATAATCAAATGCAGTGAATGAGTAATTGGCAAATCGCAACAACTTTTGTGCTGATCCACACTTCTGCATGATCGCTGCGTGCGTCTAAGCAAAAATATTCGAAGTCGTTGCCGAATGCTTAATCTTTGCAAACAAAAACTTTTATCTTTTTGGGTATTATTTCTGTTTTTTGGAACTAATATTATTTTACCACTTGTCGAGAGCACCGTCAAGATAAGCGAGTTTGTCTGAAATTCATAAATTGTTTCCACACAAAAAAGACCACCGATCATCAGGTTTTCCAATGATGGGTGGTCGATATTTTTTTGTATCGTAGAAAATGTTACTGTTGCGCTGTGATTTTTCAACGTAGTCTAAGCGCTGTCGCTGCGATCTGCAGTCATTCGATAGCATTTTGCAATCAGCTCGAGGCGTTTTGCAAATGATGTTGCATTTGCATGATCTCTCAGTTGAACAGTATTCTCATATTACAGTGCTTACACAAACTATTGGATTTCGTACATTGTTGCAGATGCACGGTTTCTTGATAGGTTGTAGTCTGCTTCAAGAATTTTTGTTTTGAGTCCGCTATCTGTGTATACTGTCACATAGATTGTGTAGTCTTTGTAGTCTTTGAGGACTGCTTTTACCATATCGTACACTTCAGATTTTACAAATGATGCGTAGTCGTCTTCGATTTCGCTGCGGTGATTTCTATTTTTGTAGTATTCGTTCCATTCTTTGCCTTCTCCTACATCTTTGGTGAATGTTCCAGAGTATGGATATAGGCTAAGGGTTACGGATTTGCTATCGACGCTTACTTCTCCGCCGAATCGTTGGTTGCGATCAAATTTTGTATCGGCACGTAGCGAACGGATATCGGATTGAATGTCTTTTGCAAGTGTTCTTCGATCCGATGAGCTGAGGTCGGACAGTAATTTTGTTCCTGTGTTGGTCGAGCTGGATGAGCTTGAAGAAGTGCCTTTGAGTTTTTCTACTTCGGCTTTGAGCTGTGTATTTTCGTATTGCAATCTTGCAATTTCTGCCGCTTGGCTCGCTACCTGTGCTTGAAGCGCTGCAGAGCCTGCTGCATTTGCATCTGCTCCTTTTACCGAAACCGTCTTGGTCGCATTGTCGTATGCCACGCTCACGAGTCCTGCCTCACGAAGTCCAGCGATGGAGATATAGGTTCTTCCGTCAGATGTTGCAAATGGTCTCATTGTGCTATCGGTTGTGGTAAAAACATTTCCGTTGACATTGAGTTTGATGTTGTAATATGCAGTGAGATTTCTCTTTTCGTTCGCTGCAACTGCGATAGATGATACGGCAATTAGTCCTGCCAATGCTCCTGCAAAAATTTTCTTATTCAATTTCATAAGTACCTCCTAAATTAATGTTTGGTTTACAATACACATTGTAGCACAAAAAATCGGCAAAAGTATTACAAAAAGGTTAAGAAAAGATAACAAGTTGGGAGGATTAAGAGATTTCGAGCATAAATTGTTCCACCAAGTGATGTACACTAGTATATGGATTCATCTTCTCTACATCCTTACAGATGTGTCTCCCTTGCTCCTCATACTTTTCTTCAAGGCGCATTGCATTGTCGATTGCTTTTTCCACATTCCCATTTTGCATTATTTCGCTGATGATTCCTTTGTCTGCTTTTTTATATCCATTATGCAAATATGAAGACAAATGTTTTTCGATGTGCCCTTTGGTAAGACTTTTATTCACTTCCTCAAAGTACATTAGCAACCAAATTTCAAACAATGGATTTGAGATAAGCAGTTCATACTCCGAAGCTTCCACTAATACTGGTAAAATATCCTTGGGATCATCGCAATCAAGCGAAAGATATATCTGGTGATTCTGATACTTTCGATTGTGTTCCTCTGATTCCATAAACTCCTTCGCATAGTTCACCACTGTTTTCGAATTTCCTCCTGCAGTTATCAAAATGACTTCCACCGAAGAATATTTGTTCTGATCCATATTCTTTACGAAATAATCATAGTAATATTTTTCTGTAATATCCTTCGCAAAAAATAATGATTTTCCCTATATTTGCTTTCCTTGTTTCGGCTTGACGTTTTGGCGACAGTTTTATTCTTCCCATATCAGTCCCTGCCCATTATTGCATCGTAATCAAAAATTGGTATCGCACCATATTTGCCTTGGAGGTAGTCTTTGTTGAATGAGGCGTCTTCCCGAATTTTCAAATCCGAAAGTGCGTACAGAGACGATTCCCCTCGACTATTTTTGTCAACAAATACCACTTCATCTCTTCTGAATTGGTTGTTATTCAAAAGAGAAATGTCATGCGTGGTAAAAATCAACTGTGCTTTTGTATTTTGTTTGGATTGGAAAATGTCGACAATTAGCTTTGTGAGCAGTGGATGAAGCTTCGCAGACATTTCATCCACAATAAATACTCCTCCGCTTTCCATCATTTCAATTATGCTTTGGATGTACGCAAAAAATCGTAAAGTTCCAGAAGATTCTTTCTGGAGCTCAAAAAACTCTTCAGCAGCCACTTTTCCATCGTCATCATAGACATTGTGAACCGTACGAACAATATTTTCTTTACGTTCTTTTCCTGTCACTTCATCCAGGATCGTCACTTCCCTAACATCAATTCTCTCTATACCGACATCGATTTGTTTCAAGTAATACTCTACTTGGTTTCGAAAATCGCTGTCGGATATTAACCGATCCTTTATCCCAACCATCCCTGCGATGCCCTTTACGGCTGATTCGAGAAGAAGTTCAACAAAAATATGATATTCATCTGCAAAAAAATCTACAAAATCATTTAGAATCATTTTTTTTGCTTCATCCTCTAAGAAATATTCCAACACGGCAAGGTATAGTCTTTCTTTTGGTACTTTTTTGTATTCGCCAAGATATTTCTGATATTGGCTCCCAAAGGAAAGATTTGTCCCATCCCTTTCAAATACCTTTTTGTCGTCAATATAGTACCATTCACTGACGATTTCTTCTTCAGTACATTCAAAGCCGTACTGCAGTTGTTTGTTGTTGCGCAAGAAGATTATTTCAAATTCCGAGACAGCATTTTTTTCACTAGACAATTGGAACGGCTCCGTATTTTTTTTGAAGTGCTGATTCATCGGTTCTATGCCGTTATCATTTCTTTGGTTAATAAACTGGGACAAAATATACTGCTCAAAGAAGAACATCGCCGATATAAAGTTAGATTTTCCTGATGCATTTGCCCCATAGAGTGCCGTGGTTTTTAATAGTTTTACATCGTCATTTACCGAAATCACATGGGTCGGATGCTGTTTGTACGAAGTCGCTCTCATATCGAGTATCGCCTCGTCTTTGAATGACGCATAATTCTTTGCTTTGAACATCAATAGCATCTTGTGCCTCCATTCTAAACTTGGATGAATCTATCCTTCTCATATTGAAAAAATCTCATTTATAGTAATATGATATATTATTCTTCTGTAATAAGTCAATGGTTTCTCGAAATTATCGATATTCTTGCGTATTTTTGCATATTTGAGCGAATTCTGCTCACAAAAAAAGACCAAATCGGCGTGACTTGGTCTTAGATATAATATTTTCTTCTATTATTTTTTTCGATTTTCTTCTTCCAATTGTTCTCGATATTGCACCATAATTCCTTCGAAGAGTTCTGCCGTGGTTGGCGGCGTATAGGTGATAGCATTGGCACCTGCTTCGATGGTTTTTTGGATGGATGCTTCGTTTGGTCCCCCGGTTGCGATAATTGGAAAAGTTGCGTGCAGTTCGCGGATTTTGCGTACGATCTCGGGTGTTTTTGCTCCGCCTGACACGTTGAAGATGGCTGCCCCAGCACGGATTCTCGCTTCAAAATCTTCGGTCTCGGACACCACGGTGATGACGATTGGGATGTCGATGCGATCTTTGATTTGTGAGATCAGCTCGTTGGTTGCGGGCGCATTGAGCACGACGCCGTACGCTCCTGCTTGCTCTGCGTGAAATGCGATGTCCATCGAGCGCATTCCTGTGGTGAGTCCTCCGCCCACGCCACAAAAAACGGGCATCGGCGAGTTTTCGATCAGCGCTTTGGAGATGGAAATCGTCGGGGTGAATGGGTACACGCCGATGACTGCATCCGCATTGGTGTTGTTGATGATCGCCAAATCGGTCGAGAAGATGATTGCCTTGATTCTCTTGCCAAAAATGCGGATACCTGACGCCACTCGAATGATTTCTGGCACGGCGACGGTTCTTTTTCTCAAACGAGATTCGATGACGGGCATTTTTTTGTCGCCCATCGTTTCGTTGGTGTGCTTCACATTGTCATAAAATTTCTCGATCATAATTTGCTCCTTTCGAATCTCATTCAAACTGTTCTTCCACTATGCTTAATAGATGTTAATGATATATTATTTTGTCGTAATTCACGCCAACGTTCTAGTCGCTTGCAGAAAAAATTTTGCAGCAAATCATTTTTCTGCCATTGAAGATTTTCGTATTCGAATAGCGCCTCAAAAAGCACTTCTGTCATCTCGCAGATTGTTTCTATTGTTCTAACGCCCTATGAAAAAGCATCGTGTGACTTGGTGTTTGTTTCATCACTCTACTCGTATCATCCACGACCAATCGTCTTCGTATATTTCGCCGAGAGAATATTCGACCGCTTGTGCAAAAGTCGGCCCATCGTACACCATCGTATGGTACTCGCCGTTTTCGCCGCATGGATCGTAGCCCATCGATTTGATCTCCTGGGTGATGTCGCTCGTGAGCGTTTTGCCAAGAAAATTGGCGCCAAGTTTGTTCTTATCGACTTTTTTGATCAGCGTTTTGTAGCCTTTGCCGAGAAATTCGGCGACGAGCGCCTCCCTGTTCTCGCCCCACAGCG
Source organism: Filifactoraceae bacterium (assembly GCA_041784625.1). GTDB lineage: Bacteria > Bacillota > Clostridia > Peptostreptococcales > Filifactoraceae > JAUNKE01. Next base: position 1,699 of record JBHBDS010000142.1, on the reverse strand, counting down.
GAAAAATCGCCGCAAGTCCTGCTTGTTCTGCCAAGTTCTCGCACCATGCTCGGTGCGATTCCAAATCGATGTCCCCAAAGACGATGCCTTCGATCCCGATTTCTTCTTTGATCTGGATCAGTGCTGCGACAAAATCGCTCGTGTACTCTTCTCCACCCGACACGGTGATGGGAAAAAATTGGCAGCGCATCGCATCCGCAATCTGCTGCAATTTTGCTCGGCTCAGCTCGTGAAACCAGCTGCTCTCGTCCCGAAATGTGGTGAGGAGTCCAACGACTTCGTGCTCCCTCATCGCGCGATCGATGGACAATACCGAATCCTTGCCACCCGAAAAAGATGCTATTACTTTCATAGTTGCTCCGTTTCTATATATCATTCTTGTTGCGAAACCAAATGTAATCTAAGACAAAATATCTAGCTGAAGCAATGCATTTTTCCATCGGCAACGCTTTGTCTCCATATCATACGTATTGGTGAAGTTTTTCTGCAACAAGAAATTCCTAGCATTCAACTCATCTTGCTTGTTTCCGCTCATCAACGATTGGTGAAACACTAACATTTCGACCAAACTATTTCTTCTCAAACTATCTTTTTCCTAACAGCTCCAAAATCTTTTCGATGAGCTTCTCATCTTCTATCGCCACGCTTTTGGTCTTGCCTTGCTGTGTCCATTTGATTTTCATCTGTTCTTTTGGCTGCAGATGACTTCCGAATATCCAATCGATCTCTTTCATCGTGAGTGACGGCTTGAGCTCCGAGGCGATGCGGGATGGATATTTGGATAGCGCTGCGAGATAATTGTCGGCGATATATTCTTGCACATTTGCCTTTAGTCCAGCGATTTTGGACGCAAGCTCCAGCGAAATTTTGCCCTGATAGAACAGCTCCAAAATATTTTCGTCGAGTTTTTCGAGCCTTTTGTAACGATCGATGTGGCGACCGCTCAGTTGAAACTCGTTTGCGACGATTTCTCTTGTTTTTTTGGAGCGATACTCCGGATTGTCGGATTTTTTTCGCTTGTCTTGGATGATGCGGTATTTTTCAATCACGGAACGGGTAATTAGTTTTTGACCGAGTTTTCGCTGCACGTAGTTGGCATCGATGATGATTTCTCTTGCTTCATCGTCGGTGATGTCCTCTTTGACGACTGCCATGATCTGCTGAAAATCAGCGAGTTTGATCTCGTCGCTCAGCGTCTCAAAATATTTTCCGCTCTCTCCCTGCTCGATTGCCTGAATGTCGCTAGCAATCGCTTCGTAGGCACGCACTCGGTTGTGCCCCGAGAGGATGATATTTTTGTTTTCTTTTTTAAGTACGACGATTGGGTGGAGCAATCCCAGCTCGAGGATGGAGAACACGAGCTTTTCGAACTCTTCTTCTTCCAAACTCGGATAAAAATTCCAATCTTCTGGCGCATGAACCAGCTCCGCCGTTTCGATGCGAACCAGTTTGTCGCCCTCTTTGATCGGACTTTTGAGCTGCTCCATCGAGTAGGACGATCTTGCTTTGTTATTGAAGCTCATCATCGATCCGATGTCGATATTCTTATTCTTTGACACGCTTGATTACCTCCCTCGCCAGATTTTTGTATGCTTCGGACGCTCTTGATTTTGGAGCAAATTCATACGCCGTCACATTGTTCCACTGTGCTTTTTCGATATTCGCATCGATTGGAATCTGTGTTTTGAAAATCAATTCT
>JBHBDS010000141.1:0-4697 GCA_041784625.1 Filifactoraceae bacterium | reverse complement strand
GAAAATTTTGTCTACAAATATATTGGCAAAAATCCAATGGTCGTTGGACCAGGAATCAAGACAGGCATCAACATAAAGTATGAATCGCCATCCCAAGTGGGAGCGGATCGAATCGTCAATGCGGTTGCAGGATACGAAAAATATGGCGGACCACTCATTATCATTGACTTTGGCACAGCGACAACATTTTGTTTTATCAGCGAAAAAGGAGAATACTACGGAGGGCTCATTGCTCCTGGGGTAAAAATTTCCAGCGAAGCATTGTTCCAAAAAGCGTCAAAACTGCACAAGGTCGAGCTCATCAAGCCAAAATCGGTCATTGGAAAAAATACAACAGCGGCGATGCAGGCAGGAATTTACCACGGCTATACGGGTTTGGTCGACAATATTGTCGAGAAAATGAAAGCGGAAATGGATACGCCAAATGCAAAAGTCATCGCAACAGGAGGACTGGCCAGCCTGATTATTGCTGGCACAGAAAATGTGCATACCATCGATCGAAATTTGACGCTTGACGGACTACGAATGATTTACGAAAAAAACAAAGTTGTTGAATAAAGGGGAGACAGTTGAAAATAGCAAACTTTGAAACAAAAGGAAATATTTTTTTGGCACCCATGGCAGGAGTAACCGACCTGCCTTTTCGCATTATATGCAAACAATTTGGGTGCTCGTTGCTCTATACGGAGATGATCAATGCCAAAGCAATTTGCTACGAGGACAAAAATACTTTTGAAATGCTGCAGACTGAGCCAGAAGAGGGGGATGTAATCGTTCAGCTTTTTGGGTCCGACCCAAAATATCTTGGTGAAGCGGCAAAAATCATTTCGGCACTCAACCGATTTGTTGCCATCGATATCAATATGGGCTGTCCTGTGCCAAAAGTAGTACGTAATGGCGAAGGCTCTGCGCTGATGAAAAATCCCAAGCTTGCGTCTGAAATTATTTCGCAGGTCAAAAAAAATGCCAATGTCCCTGTCACGGTGAAATTTCGCACAGGATGGGATGAAAATTCAATCAACGCAGTAGAATTTGCTAAGATGGCAGAGCAAAGCGGAGCAGATACGATCGCTGTGCACGGACGAACCCGAGAGCAATACTATTCAGGAAAAGCGAATTGGGATATTATTGCGGAGGTAAAAAAATCCGTAAGCATTCCTGTGATAGCAAACGGAGATATTTTTACGATTGATGATGCCGTCGCAATTGTCCAAAAGACAAATGCCGATGCGATAATGATAGGGCGTGGTGCGCAGGGAAATCCATTTATTTTTCGGGAATTTACTCAGTACGAGAAAGATGGCAGCATCCCAGAATTTTCCGCAAAAGAACGAATCGATACCATTTTTGCGCACTACAACAAATCCATCGAGTACAAGGGCGATGAAAAATCCATTCGAGAGATGAGAAAACATATCGGCTGGTATCTCAAAGGACTTCGTGGAAGTGCAAAGATGAGAAATGACATCAATAAAATGACGGATCTGGATGAGATTTTCAATACCTTGAAAAATTATCAGAGAGAATTGATGGAAAATTAGACTTGCAAAATCTTATTTCTATGAATAAAGAAGATCAAAACCTTGAACAAATAATTTGTGCAGTTCGTTTCTTGAGAAAAATAAATTGCAGAAACGAGAGACAAATCTAATAATACGATGTAACAATAAAAGCGATCATTCACAAAGTTCCTTGAGAGTGATCGCTTTTTTGCTATTTGAAAAAATTTTTAGAAGATTATTGTTATCTGCGTAAATTCTGTGAATAAAGCGCAAACAACTGTAACTATATCAGTTTATCATCATAGATAAACTGGGATGCCCCAATATTTTTTGAGCAAATGAGAAATTCTAGAGATTCATTTTCGTGGTAGTGGCAAAAGTTGAACTATTTGCCAACCAACTGATTTGCGATTTCATTGATGTTGCCAGCGCCCATCGTAAGCACTAGATCGTTCGGCTGGATTTCATTTTGTAAATAAGCCAGAATTTCTTCGTTGCTACCAAAATAATGAAGCTCTTTGACTTTTCCTTGGAGCTTTTGGAACAAATCTTTGGAATGGACAAGTCCTGTATCTTTTTCACGAGATGGATAGATGTCAGCAAGCACCAAAATATCTGTACTCGAAAAACTTTCTGCAAATTCGTCCATCAAAGAATGCGTTCGAGAAAAGGTATGTGGCTGAAAAATCGTGATCAAGCGATTCTTCTTGACATTGCTTGCTGCGAGCAATGTGGATTGTACTTCGGTTGGATGATGCGCATAATCATCGTAGACAGATGCACCATTGTAGCTGCCTTTTTTCTGGAATCGTCGGTCGACACCAGAATACATTTCGATTCCGCTTCGAATTTCTTCCACATCAAGACTTGCAAAATATGCACAAAGAATGGATGCAGCAGCATTGATTTGGTTGAATGCACCGATGGGTTGAATCGCAAAATTACCAAGAGAGCTTTCTTTGCTTTTGATGGAAAAATGATTTTTCTCGTCGTTTGATGGGATGTTTTGGATCACAAAATCATTTTGATCGGAAAAGCCAAAGTATATAACATTTTCAAAATTCTTTAGTGCAGTGCGAATATTTTGGTCATCGCCGTTGGCAATGATTTTTCCATCCTTTGGAACATGGCTTGCAAAGTTTCGGAAAGACTTGATAACTTGCTCCAGATTTTTGAAATAATCAATATGCTCCCATTCGATATTTAGGATAATGGCGTATTTAGGATACAAAAAGGAGAAGCTATCAACATACTCACATGCCTCTGTAATGAAAGCATCGCTTTTGCCAACTCGATAATTTCCACCGATATACGGTAGATTTCCGCCGATTGAAATGGTGGGGTCTTTCTTTGCGTGGACAAAAATGGTTGAAAGCATCGAAGTGGTGGATGTTTTACCATGTGTTCCAGAGATTGCGATTCCATCGGCATAGCGTTTCATGAGAGCGCCGAGAAATTCTGCTCGATTCATCGTCGGGATGCCAAGGTTATTCGCTTTGACACGCTCTGGATTATCTTTTGGAACAGCAGCAGAGTAGACGACGAGTTCTGTCGTTTCGGATAAGTTGCTTTCGTTATGGCCTTGAAAAATTGTAGCACCATTTTTTTTCAACAAATCTATGTTGGAATTCGTTTGATTGTCGGAGCCGCTCACAACATCGCCAAGCTCAAGGCTGATTGCCGCAAGTCCGCTCATCCCAATTCCACCAATTCCGATAAAATGAATTTTCATAGTAAACTCCTTCTGTTTTGCTGTCCTCAATTATATCACATAATTGCTCATTAGCCTACAAAAAAAGCCCAGCTTTTGCTGGGCTAAAATTCATTATTTTTCACTGATTACTGGAATCGGATCGGTATCAACCAAATCAAGTTGGTTATCCCATAGATATTTCTTAGTCTCAGAAACGATGATTGGGCTAAGAAGGATTAGCGAAATCAAGTTCGGGATTGCCATGAGTGCGTTGAATGTATCAGATACGTCCCATACAAATGTGTTTGCTACTACAGAACCAAACATTACAACAGCAACATATACTACACGGTAAGCTTTTGCAAGTTTCTTTCCGAATAGGTATTCGAAAGCTTTTTCTCCGTAGTATGACCATCCAAGAATTGTCGAGAATGCAAATGTTACAAGACCGATTGCAAGGATGATTGGTCCGATTGTGTTAAGTTGTCCAAATGCTGCAGAAGTAAGTTTTGCACCAGATAGGCCTGCAAGCTCGTTTGGATATTTTAGAATACTAGTTACAAGAGCAAGTCCTGTCAAAAGACATACAACGATAGTATCCCAGAATACACCTGTCATGGATACTAGAGCTTGACGTACAGGGTTTGAAGTTTGCGCTGCAGCAGCTGCGATTGGAGCAGAACCAAGACCAGACTCATTGGAGAATAGTCCACGTGCGATACCAAAACGCATTGCCAGCATGATGGTCGATCCAGCAAAACCTCCCATTGCTGCTCTTTCAGTAAATGCAGCAGTAAGAATTGTAGAAATTGCTTCTGGAAGGAAAGCAGCATTGCTTACTACTACGATAAGACATCCGATAATGTAGAACAATGCCATGAAAGGAACAAGAGTCTCACAAACTTTTGCAATTGATTGAACTCCACCAAGGATTACGATTGCAGTACAGATTGTGATAACAACGCCTGAAATAACTGGCTTCACGTTGAAAGATGCTTCAAGCATCGAAGTAATCGAGTTTGCTTGAGTCATGTTTCCGATACCAAATGAAGCAACTACTGTAAAGAATGCAAATAGTACGCCCAGCCACTTCATATTTAGACCACGCTCAAGAGCGTACATCGGTCCACCAAGCATTGTACCGTCAGAAGTCTTAACACGATATTTTACCGCTAGAAGACCTTCAGCATATTTTGTTGCGATACCGAAAAGTCCAGTAAGCCATGTCCAAAGAACCGCACCAGGGCCTCCGATTGCGATCGCAGTTGCAACCCCAACGATGTTACCAGTTCCGATTGTTGCTGCTAGAGCCGTAGCAAGAGCACCAAATTGAGAAATATCACCCTCGGAATTTGTGTCTTTTGTCACTGACAATTTGATTGCCTTAAAAATGTAGACCTGAATAAATTTCAGTCTGAATGTAAGGAAGATATGCGTTCCTACAAGTAGTGCAAGCATAGGTGGTCCCCAAACGATTGAGTTCACCTTACCCACGAATGAAG
>JBHBDS010000140.1:0-4902 GCA_041784625.1 Filifactoraceae bacterium | reverse complement strand
GTCAATCGACAGTTTAGCAGGGTCAATCGACAGTTTAGCAGGGTCAATCGACAGTTTAGCAGGATCAATCGATAGTTTATCGGAGTCAACAAAAACTTTTTGAGATGAATCGGATTTCTTTTCTATAGGAATATTATAGTTTAAGTTATACAATGTCACGAAAAACGATGAGGGTGTCGACTGGAATTTAGGTTGGATTTCTGGATGGTAATTGACAGCACGAAGATAGTCTGTTTGTATTTTCTTGAAACCACTTCCACGGCGCTCCATCAGATTCATCCGACTAAATATGTCTGCAATGATCGGGTTTCGACGCTTTGATGCGATGTTGTTGATATCGATATGTTGGATTATTGAGCCGTCAAACATTCCGCCTGGCGAAAATATCTCGATACGATCGTCAAAAATATCGATGTGAACCTCGCTGCCAATTTCTGTATAGTCACGGTGAATTAGAGCGTTGACAATTGCCTCATGTACAGCTTGTTCAGGGTATTCTGGCATTTCAATACGGCCGTTGGCTGATTTTTTCCACCTCTTTTTCGTGTTGTTCTTTACAAATTCAGTTCCGTTTTGAAGCAAAGATACGAGAGATCCGCTGTATTCTTTATCGTCAAGAGCCTCGATTATTCCAGAGGCTTTATCGAGTCCATGCCATCGAGTACAAAAAATGCGGGACTGTCTTATTGGAGAATCATCTGCCAGCAACACACCAGCATTGGTAAGCATATTATTTTCATCGATAAGCTCAAAGGAGACAAAGTCAGAATCTGTGAGTTCGTTTCCTGTTCGACTGCGATAAACAGAGCGCAACCTTGTAAATGAAAGCGAATCAAATGAATACCGAGTAGAGAGGCTATCGAAAGAGGTGTTGCTACCGCGCAAAACAAGGCGTTTCAAATCGGGAGAACTCGCAGGGACGCTCTCGTTTCCGATGCGGACGAAAGCAATGCGATTTCCATCGCCTGAATAGTAGTAGGGTGTTTCTTGTCCAGCGGCTACTCTTAGAATTACAAACTCTTTGTCATCCTCTTTGTGAATTTCCAATAGTACTTGTGGAGTAGGATCCATTTTTGCATGGATCGTTTCGCTTATTTTTCGGCAACATGATTTGCATCATCTAATCCGACGAGCGCCTCATCGTCAGACACACCAAAAAACAAAGAACCCCCTATGCCATTCGCAAAAGCACTTACGCTCTTCAGCCAGCTTTTTGGCTTTCGTTCTTCTAGCGTTTCTTTTTTATCGTATTCTGTAGTTTCTCCGATAAAATCAGATAATTTCATATGAACAAATCCTCGCTTCCTGTCTCCGTGATCTATTACTACCTGCTTTCGAAAATAAATCGTGTAACATTTTGGGTTTGTAATTCCATCTACACAAATCAATACAATCATTGTACTATTTCTTTTGTGCGGTTTCAAGCAGTTTAGTGCGCACCGCAAAAACTCTAGAGTCAAAATTCCATAAACTGTTACTTTGCGACACAATTTTTCTAAAAAATGGTTCCCAAAGTTCTACTTGAAGAAAACTGTGAGAATCCCCGAGGTTCTTTTTTGAAAAAATCTTTTTTGGCAACAACTTCTTAACAATTCTGTGGTATGATGAAAATATCCAAGTGGTACGATGAGAATACCAAAAGGAAGAATAGAATTTCAACGAAATAGATTGGGAGGAACTATGTTTAAGATACTTGTCGTGGAAGATGATCGAGAAATCAATCGCACGGTCTGCTCGTTCTTGCTTCAAAATGGATTTGAAGCAGTGGGTTGCCTTGATGCCAATGAAGCTTTTGATGCGATGTATGGCGGCACACTTTTTGATCTCATCATTTCGGACATTATGATGCCCAATATGGACGGCTTCGAGTTTGTGCGCACGATTCGAGAGCAAAATGAGGAGATTCCGATTCTTTTTGTGACGGCACGAGATGATTTTGCATCCAAGCAGAAAGGATTTCGCTCGGGAATTGACGACTATTTGGTCAAACCAGTCGATTTGGAGGAAATGCTGCTGAGGATTGAGGCGCTCCTTCGCCGGGCAAAAATTGCAAACAGCAGAAGATTGGAGCTTGGCTCACTGATGCTGGATGCAGACGAACGAACGGCGTATGTGAATGGCGAGGAAATTCCACTCACGGTTCGAGAATTTAATCTCATTTACAAACTTCTTTCTTATCCGAAAAAAACCTTTACTCGTGCACAGCTGATGGACGAGTTTTGGGATGGCGATACGACGTCGGGACTTCGCACAGTCGATGTATATATGACCAAGCTCCGTAACAAATTTGCGGAATGCGACGATTTTGAAATCGTGACGGTTCATGGATTGGGATATAAGGCAGTGATTTTATGAAGAAACAATTGAAAGATTATCGACCAGAGCGATCAATGGGTGAACAATAAGAATTAACAAAAGAACAAATCAAACAGAAGATGGAGAATCCAATGCAACAACAAAATCTACGGAAAAGCCAGACCGAGTTGACCGCTGAAGATGCGGCGAATCAAACGAAACAACAAAAGAAATCCAGCAGGCAAACGATCGATCAAAACCAATTTCGAGTCTTGCTTGCAGGACAGCGTTTTTGGTCGTTCTTTCTGATGGTTTTTGCCATCATGACCGTGGGGATGATGATTTTTCTCAAGGTGCTCACCAATGTCATCGGCTATACGGCTGAGCTCAAGAGCCACGAGATTGCCTACGCCGTTGGTGTCACGCTGGCAAATGTTGTGCTGCTCAGCTTTTTGTTTGCATTTATCGACTCGATGCGACGCACGCTGTTGGTTGGAGTGCCTGTGCAGCGGATTATCCTTGCGTCCGAAAAAGTGACCAAGGGCGATTTTTCCGTTCGAATTGAAAAAATCGGGACAGCGGATTCCAGCGATGGATTTGATATTATCATTGATTATCTCAACCAGATGATCGAAGAACTCGGCAGTATGGAAACGCTGCGCAGCGATTTTATCGCCAATGTGTCGCATGAACTCAAGACGCCGCTCTCCGTGATTGGCAACTACTGCACGATGCTCCAGCGAGATAATCTTACCGAAGAAGAGCGCAAGGAATATGCACAGGCGATTACTTCTACGACCCGTAATATGGCGAGCATGATTACCAATATCTTAAAACTTAATAAATTGGAGAATCAAAAAATTTATCCATCGACGAATTTTTTTGATCTCGGCGAACAACTGCGTGAATCCGTGCTTGTTTTTGAAGAACTATGGGAAAAGAAAAATCTCAATCTCCACTGCGACATTGAGGATGATGTGCGGATCAATGCGGATCCCGAGCTTCTTTCGCTCGCATGGAACAATCTACTTTCCAATGCGATCAAATTTACCCCAAGTGGTGGCGATCTATTTGTTTCGCTCAAGCAAGTGGACAACCAAGCCGTTGTGCGCATCGAGGACACAGGCAGCGGAATTTCCGAAGAAGCGCTTGAGCGGATTTTTGAAAAATTCTACCAAGGCGATAGCTCCCATGCGACACAGGGCAATGGACTGGGGCTGGCACTCGTCAAGCGAGTGATCGACATCGTCGGCGGAGAAATCGAGGTCGAAAGCGAAGTGGGAAAAGGCTCCGTGTTCTCCGTAATCTTGCCGATGGAAAAGAAAAACTAATTGATACAAAAGCAGCCATTTGATCGATACGATTCTTCGCTAAACTCGTGTACACCATGAGCTCTTATGAAAGGAATACTGCAATTTGCAATATAATATATTTTCGATAAAGCACACAAAGATTTCGTCGCCAGAAAGCATGAGATGCAATTTGCAAAAAAATTTGTAAAAAATGCTTTTTAATGAAACTTTAACATCTTCTTTACATCTCAAAAATATCTGGGGAATATAATTACATCATCAACAAAGTTGATACCAAAGTTTTACAAACACCCCCCTTAAAATAATATTGCAGAGGAAAGGAGAATGCCTATCGAAAAGTAAGTAATAAACTCCGAAAAAATTTCTAACCAAAAACAATAATTGAAAAAACCAAGAACAAAAAAACCGAATATGTAAACCAAAAAATATGTAAACCGAAAAAATAAACCATAAGAAACCGAAAAACAAAACCGACAACAAGGTACTGACACAAGCTAACATAAAAAACTCCATAAAAAATAATCCGTAAAAGAGCTTCCACGTGAGGCTCTTTTGTATTGCGCAACGCAACACAGAAGTGTATAATAATAATCAGAAAGAAGGTGGTACTATGGCAACGGCAAAAACTTCGAATGTGAATGTAAGAATACAAGAAAATATTAAAAAGCAGGCAGAAGAAATCCTAGAAACAATTGGGCTTTCAAGAGCAACTGCAATTGACTTGTTCTATAGACAAATCATCATAAATAATGGAATTCCATTTCCGCTAACAATTCCCAAAAGTCCAGTTGCAATTGAAAATGTGGACAAAGAAACTTTCGAAAAAATGCTGTTAAGAGGCTATTCTCAAGCGATCGAAGGAAAGTCAAGGGATATGAATATTGTTTTTGATGAACTGGAGAGAAGTCTGTAATGAAAAAATACAAGGTTCATATTACAGAGCAGGCAGAGGAGCAACTCTGGCATATTAGAGAGTACATTTCCCACGAATTATTAGAAAAAGAAACTTCAAAAAAAATACTCAAGCTGTTACGCGAAAGCATGGAAAGCCTAGTGCAGTTTCCACAACGAGCAAGATGCATCGACGAGCAGCCATTGGGGAGTTTTGGTGTAAGAAAAATACCAGTAAAAAATTATTATGTCTATTATTGGATAGACGAAGAAGGTTGTATAGTTCATGTCATTGCGGTTGTATACTCGAAACGAGACCAAGCAGCGCAACTAGAACAAATAACTATAGTATAAAACTCCATAAAAAATAATCCGTAAAAGAGCTTCCACGTGAGGCTCTTTT
>JBHBDS010000139.1:0-3543 GCA_041784625.1 Filifactoraceae bacterium | reverse complement strand
TGGTAATTTTGGAGACAATTTTTCCCGCCGGCATATTGTCAAAAAATGCAACTTTTTGTTTTTGCATCGCCACAAAAATCTCATCTCGCATCTTCTCGATCACTGAGACCGAAACGATTTGCAACTGATAATTGCCCGTGAATTTGGCGATATGACCACCAAGGTCTGAGAACATAAACAATGCAGCAAGCAAAAGTACCTTTCCGATGCTCACGGTCGCTTGCACCAGCTCTTTGTCCATGATCTGCTTGACAATAAATGGAGAAAGCAACCCAAACCCTACAGCTAAGAGCAAAAATAAAATTCCAAGAAACAAATTTTTCTTGAACAAAAAGGCATAGCGAACCAAACGCAAAATATCTTCTTTGCGAATCGGCGTTTGGATATTGGATTTATTATTCGATGGATTCGTCATCTTGGTCCTCCAATCGCTGAATATTGTATTGCTCCATATACCATCCGCCTTTTTCGACAAGGCCTTGGTGCGTCCCTTCTTCGATGATTCGTCCATTGTCAAGCACGATGATATGATCGGCATGTTCCACCGCCGAGAGTCTGTGCGTCACAATCAAATTCGTTTTACCCTGTCTAGTCTTACGGATATTCTCGATAATACGATGCTCCGTCTTGGCATCCACTGCGGAGAGCGCATCATCCAAAATAAGCAGCTCTGGCTCACGCATCAGTGCACGAGCGATCGAGATTCGCTGTTTTTGTCCGCCCGAAACTGCCACGCCACGCTCGCCCACCATCGTGTCGAGACCTTTAGGCAGCGAAAAAATATCCTTTTCAAAATCCGCCATTCGAATCGAGTGCTGCAATTGCTCTTCGCTTGGATTTTCTGCACCAAAGAAAATATTATCTCGGATCGAACGAGAAAAGAGAATATTCTCCTGCGAAACATAGCCGATTTTCTTCATCAGGCTCTGTTCCTGTATATTCTCGATGCGAATATGGTTGATGGAGAGTTCTCCCTCGCCAATTGCATACTCCTTGAGAAGTTGTTTGACGAGCGTCGATTTTCCGCTTCCCGTCTTACCCACAATACCAAGCGTCTTGCCACCATGGAGCGTAAGGTTGATCTCATTCAGACTTCGCACGCTTGCGCTCGGGTAGGTAAAGCTATAATTTTGAAAATCAATCTGAGTGAGCGGCTCCGACAAATGCACCTTCTCATAGGAATCAGCCTCATTTTTTTCACGCAACACTTCGTACACACGCTCAATCGACGAACCTCCACGCTGCGCAATATTCACAAATTCGCCCAGCGCAAACATCGGCCAGCCAAGATAGTTCAGGTAAAAATTGAACGAAATCAGACCGCCAAGCGTGATTTCTCCCTGCGAAATTAAGATTGTTCCATATCCGACCGCCAGCGCCATCGAAATTGTCATGAACAAATTAGCAATTGGCATAAATCCAGTCGATATTACATTGGAGCGCAGCAGTTTTTTCGCCACGTCGGAAATATACTCTCGAAATTTTTGGATGCTGCGATTCTCCATCACATAGGCTCGCACGACACGCACCCCCGAAATATACTCCAGTGTCTGGTCGTTCATCTTGGCAAAGGCCACTTGATAGGCATTGAATCGTTCGTGCAGATATTTGCCCAAAAACTGCATCGCAAATGCCATCAGAGGAAAAGGCAAAATGCTCACGAGAGTCAGCTTCCACGACACCAAAAATATCATCGACAACAAAATGGCGATGCTAAAGCCCAGCCCATCCGAAAATGCAAGGATTCCAAATCCAACAAGCTCTTGAATTTCCTTCACATCGCTCGTCGCTCTCGCCATCAGATCGCCCGTATTATATTTCTCAAAAAAAGGAGCTTTCATGCCGAGAAATTTTTTCATCATCATCGACACAAGCTCTTTTTGCATCAATATGGCATTTTTGAAAATCAAATATCCCCAGAGATAGTTCAATCCATAGTTGGAGACTAAAAGCACACACAAGAAAAACAAATCTTGCATCAAAACTTGATTGCTCAAACTCCCGCCAAGAATATGATCCACCGAGCCCCCCAAGAGCCACGGAAAAAGCACCGCCGTGACATTGGTCAGCATGAGCGTTGCAATCCCAATCCCATAGGTTTTTCGATGTTCCCTAAAAAACCAACCAATTTTTTTTAAAGTTATTAACATAAATTCCTGTATCCTATTCTATTTCACCAAAGGCAATCGAATCGTGAACTCCGAGCCCTCGCCAAGCTTTGAGCTTGCAACAATTTCCCCATCGTGGGCGTGGACAATATCCTGTGCGATCGACAGTCCCAGTCCTGTTCCACCTTGCTGACGAGAACGCCCCTTATCCACACGATAGAATCGCTCGAACACCCGTGAGACATCTTCCGCCGGGATTCCGATTCCATTGTCGATGATTTTGACCTCGACATCCTTTTCGTGAGGGAGCAAGAGAATTTTTACCTCGCCACCATCGGGCGTGTACTTGATCGCATTGGAAATAATGTTGATGAACACCTGCTTGAGTTTGGATTTATCCACACGAACGAGCAGATTTTCTTTTGGCAAAAAAGAAATTCGCTGCTGTTTTTCAACATAAAATAGCTTGAGATGCTCGATCGATTCCTGCACCAATTCCGAAAGGTCATATTCTGCAAACTCCCATTTGGTTTTTTTGAAGTCGATATGAGATAGCTGGAGAAGATCTCTCACCAGCGCCGTCATACGATCCGCCTCTTTTTCGATCGTCTGCAAAAAACTCATCGCTGTATTCGGATCGTCCACCGCACCTGTCGAAAGTGTCTCCGCATAGGTCTTGATCGTCGTAATCGGTGTCTTGAGCTCATGCGACACATTGGCAACAAATTCCTTACGCATATCGTCAAGCTGTTTCGCCTCGGTAATATCTTGAAAAAGCAAAATATATCCCGTCTGCTTCCGAAGCTCGTCATTAAAATACGCACAGGATACCTTGAGTACCTTGCCGTTTTTTGCCTCAATCGAAAAACTTCCGACATCTTGATCTTCGAGCGATTTTTTTACGGTCGAGAGATTTAGATTAATCCCCAGCTCCCGAGAAAGATGCGTCAGGTTGTTTCCGTAAAACACAATTTCTTTGCTCTGAAGGAGTTTGAGCAGCGAGCGATTGTATAGAAACACAAATCCTTGCTCATCGATCGCCAAGAGTCCGTCCGCCATATTGTTCATGATCGCATCGAGCTTGTTTTTTTCGGTCGAAATCTCAACCAGCGTGTGATCGAGCCTTTTGGCAAGATAATTGAACGTGTTACCAAGCATCCCGATCTCATCCGTCGAACGAGTCTGCACCCTCTGACTAAAATCTCCTTTTGCGATAAGGCTCGCTTTTTCGTTGAGGTCATTGATCGGCGTCGTGATCGAGCCCGAAATAATGTAGCCGACCACAAGCGCAACCGCCAGCGCAACAAGCGATGCGTTGAGAATAATTTTTGTCGTTGCACGAAGTGAAGAGTAAACCGAATTGAGCGATGCCGTGGAATAAATAATGTAGCGATCTTGTCCGATTGAATTTTTGACCGTTTTGGCATAGATTTTG
>JBHBDS010000138.1:0-5982 GCA_041784625.1 Filifactoraceae bacterium | reverse complement strand
TGATAGATAGAAGAAAAAATCTAGAACAGAAGAAAAAACTAGGTGATTTGTCATATAATATGGTAGAAAGAGATGAGTTTGAAAGTGAAACACAGCTTTCGGCAAAAAATTGCAGCGCATCTGAGTTGGAAGGGGAAGTAATTTTCAGCACATTTTTGAGAGAGGAAGAGGTTGATGCAGGAACAATTTTCGAAGCAGCTTGTTGAATGGCTCAAGCAAAATAATAAGACGATCGTAACCGCAGAATCGCTGACGGGCGGAATGGTTGCGGCAAGAATCTGTGATTACGCTGGCGTGAGCGCCGTTTTTTTGGAGGGGATCGTCGCATACAGCGAACAATCCAAACATCATCGACTTGGCGTATCGCTTGCGAGCTTGGAACAATTTTCGCCAGTGAGTGAACAAGTGTGCCGTGAGATGGCAGAAGGCGCACAAAAATTTCTCGGAGCAGACTATGCCATTGCGACCACGGGCGTAGCGGGGCCGGATGAATACGATGATCGAGGCAATCCAAGAGGCTTGTTTTTCATCGGAGTTGCAAGCAAAGATGAGACAAAAATTTTCCGCTTCCAAACCGACGGCACAAGAGATGAGATTCGAATTTTTGCCATGAAAAAAGCATTTGAAAAAGCGGTGGAAGTTATTGTAGGATAATAATTTGGGATAATAATGTAGAATAATAGAATGTTGAACAATAGAATGTTGAACAATAGAACGTAGGATACAAATTTTCGTTGCATCAAAATCCTTGCTAATACAATTCTTTGGTGCAAATAAACAGAGCGAAAATTTTTTCAAAAAATATTTCTGCCATCAGTGATTCACCTACGAGCAATCTTTTATTTTGAATAAAGCGAAACAATCAAAATATGTTAATCTCCAAGGGGCTGTTACAAATCAGCAAAAAATGGCAAACTCAACAAAGAGTAAGCCATTTTTTGGATTGAAAGGAGTATTATTCTCTATTGATGAACAATTCGAAAATCTGCGATCATCGACTTGAGCATATCGGCATCACGGCTGAGTTTTTCACTTGCTGCGGCAGACTCTTCGGATGTCGCCGTGTTTAGATGCACGACGGATGAAATCTGATTTACGCCGACAGATATTTGCGAAACGGAATCCGCTTGCTCGTTTGCCGTGTGAGCAAATTTGTCAACCATCGCAATCATTTGATTGATGTCGGATACCACTTTTTCAAACGCTGTATCCGTGTTAGTCACGATTTTTTCGCCCTTGTCCACGAGTTGGAGCGTGTTCTCAATCAGCACCGTTGTGTTCTGCGCCGCTTCGCTTGATTTTTGCGCTAGATTGCGCACCTCATCCGCTACGACGGCAAATCCTTTGCCCGCTTCGCCCGCTCTTGCTGCTTCGACTGCTGCATTGAGCGCCAAAATATTCGTCTGAAATGCAATGTCCTCGATCACACGCACGATTTTTTGGATATTCTCTGATGCATCAGCAATCTCCTTGATCGAAGCCGTCATCTGTTTCATATCGTCTTGGTTGTTACGCACGATTTGACCCGTTTGACGTCCGAGATCATTTGCCGCCTGCGAAAACTCTGCGCTGCTCGAAATTTTGTCCGACACATCGCTGATGGTTGCCGAAAGTTCTTCGATGCTGCTCGCCTGCTCCGTAGTTCCCTGTGCGAGCGATTGTGCTCCAGCAGACACTTGGCTTGCGCTGTTGTTTACATTTTGCGCCACCTGATGAATCTGCAGCAGAGTATGATTGAACGATGCGAGAATTTTTTTCAGCGCATTTTCCACAGGCACAAAATCGCCGATATAAGTCACGCCGCTTTGGATGGTGAGATCTTTTTCTGCCATCGCCGTGAGTACATGGTTGATGTCGCCGATGTATGATCTAAGCTGCGTCGCCATTTTGTTCATCGCAATCGAAAGTTCCGAAATCTCATCGCCATTTTTGAGCAGACTTTCGTCCACATGCACGTCGAGTTTACATTCGGCAAGCGTGTTCGCCATTTCCGAAAGCTTATGCATTGGTTTTTGAATGCTGTTCTTGATGAATCGCGAAACGAGAAAAGCAGAAATTGCAATAATAATGATTGATACTATCGCAATATGAAGAAGCGAATTGAGTGTCGCCTTGACCGTAATATCTCTTGGATAACCTGTGATCGTCACGCCGATAATATTGTTATGTTGGTCGAGTAGCGGTGCATACAGATTCGTGTAGCTATGCTCGCCGATTTTTTCGATTTGGAACACGGATAATCCGTTTTGAAGAACCTCTTGAGAAATTTTGTCAGATAAAGTCATTTCGCTCAGTGGCGATCCATTTTGGCTGAAAGTCGTTGCTACGAGGTCGCTACCGTAGAACACGGCATATTCGGTGTGATGCAAATTTTTGAGATTTTCGTAAATATGATCCTTTTGGAAAGAATAGCCCGAGATCACCACGCCAGCGACGTCGCCATTCTCATCAAAGATTGGTGCGCCCGCACGGCAGGAGAGACGCACGATAGAACCCGATTCGAGACTCTTGTTCGTTTTGCCCTCGAGCCCGAGACGAACATTTTCTTGCTTCAAAATACTATCCCCAAATTTCGACGGTTCGTGTTGACGAATGACTACATCGCCGTTTGCATCTGTCACGACGATAAAATCGCATGCCAGCGTCTTGTTTAGATCGTCCAGCGATTTTTTGATCTGGTCAAAATCGCCTGACTCAAATGCATTCACAAAATGCACATTCTGCGCAATCGTCAGCGAAGTTTGTTGCGCAATCTCGAGCTTGTTCTCGATCTCAAAGTTCAGATCTCGCTCGGCAGTCAAAAGTCGCTCATGCGCAATTTTTCTACTGTTAAAACTGTTTTCAATGGTACTCAATGCTGATACAGATAAGACGGATAAAACGAGGAGACCGATTGTAAAAACCATAATCTTATCCCCAATTTTCATAAAAACCTCCAAATTTTTTTCGCACGCTATCGTGCAACAATTATACCCATATTATTTTATCGGCTTATCAAGTTGAAACATTAAGCAACTTTGACAAAATATATTGAAAAGAAATGAAGAACAAAATTCCTGTAGTGATTTTTGATCTAGTTTTGTGCTACAATAGAAATAAGAATAGAAAAGTAATTCGAATGAAATGCTCTGTATAAGGAAAAGTTTGCGTGTTCATGCTACAAATAAAAAAGTGAAGTAGAAATGTCTTGATTTTTCCAAGAGAAAAGGATACACGAAAAAACAACGGAGGTACATATGAAAACAGTCGATTTTAGAAGTGACACAGTGACCAAGCCAACTCAGAGAATGCGTGAGGCGATGTATCGTGCGGAGGTAGGCGACGATGTATACGGCGACGATGTCAGCGCCAATTTGCTGCAAGATTATTTGGCGCAGCTCTGTCGCAAAGAGGCGGCGCTTTTTGTGCCAAGTGGAACATTTGGCAATCAGCTCGCATTGTTTACCCATTGCAATCGTGGGGACGAAGTAATTTTGGCAGACGAGTGCCACATCATCCAGCATGAGACAGGCGCTGCATCCGTGATCGCAGGCGTTCAGCTTCGTGCCATAGCATCCATTCACGGCAAGATGCCACTCGAAAAAGTCGAAGAAGCAATCCGTAAAGAAGAAGACATCCACTATCCAAAAACAGCGCTCATCTGCATCGAAAATGCTTTTTCCGACGGAACGGTCATCGACGTAGAATATATGAAAGAACTGCGCAACCTCGCCAACAAATATAATCTCAAAATCCATCTGGACGGCGCAAGATTATTCAACGCCGTGACAGCGCTCGAAGTCGATGTCAAAGAAATGCTCCAGTATGTCGATTCGGCAAACATTTGTCTCTCCAAAGGATTGTGTGCACCAGTGGGCTCGATGCTCGTGGGAAGCAAGTCCTTTATTGATGCAGCTCGCCGAAAAAGAAAAATTATGGGCGGAGGGATGCGCCAGATCGGAATCATCGCTGCGGCAGGATTTATCGCCGTCAAAGAGATGCGCCTCAGACTGGTCGAGGATCATGACAACGCACGCTATCTTGCGGAGCGCCTCGAAATCATCTCGGGAATCGAAGTGATGCGAAATCAACTCGACATCAATATGGTATTCTTCAAAATCACCGATCCAAAACTCGAAGAACTGTTCACCGCAGAAAATTTTGCAAAAGAAAAAATCGTCATCAATCCGCCAGAAAACGGAATGATGCGATTTGTAACGCATTATTATATCACAAGAGAGGACATCGATCGCACCATCGACTTCATCATTCGAATGAAAGAGAGTGCAAGTAAAAAGGATGCGAAAGAGAAGTGATCAATAGATTAAAGTAAAAAAAGCTCGGCTAATTCGCTGAGCTTTTGTGTTACATATTATCTAGTCAAACTTGTTTGGAAAATGGTACTCGAGATACTTGTGTGGAGTGGTTATTTGCAAAATTTTCGTTACTTGTAAGAGACGAATTAATGCCTAAGATGTTTGCTTATTCAATATCCATTATTTTGCATCGCAAACAGGAGCATTCTTCCTGAGTTTTCTTTGTCGCGACGATACGAGTGCATCATCAGATTACGCACCGTCTCAAGTTCTGTGACAAAAATATGGTCATCCAAAATTCCGTCAACAATCAGCGTATCGACAATCAGTCTTTGCATATCAAATAGGAATTTTCCGTTGGGCTTGAGTCTGAGGTGGCTTGAAATATCGCCATAGCTCTCTTCAAAAAGTGCCACGAGATCATCACCAACCTCAAAATCACCCGCAGAAATCGCTGGTCCGATAAAAACGATCAAATTTTTTACATCGCAAGAATAGTTTTTGATGAGCAATTCAATCGCCCTCGTGGCGATTTTTTGCTGCGTGCCACGCCAACCAGAATGTAGCGAGCAGAGCACATTTTTTTTCGGGTCATAAATTACAATCGGCGTGCAATCGGCAAATTTGGTCACGAGACAATGGGATTTGTCCGCTGAAATCAGCCCATCCGTCCGATCAAACTCTGCGCCGTAGATTTTGCTGTCGGTGATTTGTGCTGAATCTTTTGGCAACGCAGCCCCTCCTGTTGTGATTGATTTAGCTTTTTGCTCTGACAACAAAGAATCTTGCACAACAACAGCATCGCCCTCGCTCATGCACTCACCAAATTTACTTTTGCTAGGCTCTTGCTCGGCGGTTTTTGGATTGATTCGGTCAATCTCCACAATATTGGCGCTGTGCACCTGGTACCCTGTGTAGACATTTTTTCGCTCGATGCCGATATGTGTATAGATTGCTGCAAGCTGCGCTGCTTTTTCATCCTCGTTCATCGGCAGCGCAAAAAAATCGCTCGTCGAAAGAAAAAGCAACAGCCCCAAATTTTTCATCTCGTCAAAAAATAACAGCCGCCTGTCACCGACCATCCGTGTGGAAAAAGAAATTTTTTTCATAAAACACCTCAAAGATTTTTTGCTCCACGAATATAGATAAGAGTGAAAGAGAGCAAAGTATCGCAACGATTGTTTCAAGTTTCCCTCAATGCTCAGTCTCCAAGAGGTTATCAAGAGGAATAATATCTCTATCTGTCGTCATTCAATAACACCATCCATATATTAAAGAAGCAAAAGTAAAAAGCCTCCAAATGGAGGCCTGATATTACTGGAATTTTGCTACTTTTTCAAGAAGCCCTGCGTCCTCGATGCTAGCAGAAATTACAACATTTACATCGTTTTTCTTTGTAAAGTCATCCACAACATCCAAAAACTCTGGCAACTCATCCACGAGTGAATTGGTAACCACTTTGTCCAATCCGTCGATATAAACGCCCTCCACGTCGCGATTTGCAGAAATCATTCCACACAGAAGACCATAAAGAGATTTCAACGAGTTGATGTTGAACTCATCGGTGTAAACCAAACGAATTTTTCTATCAAGCATGGACGAATGCTTGTCAGCGATGTCTACAAAAACTACCTCTCCCTTTGCTGTTCCAGCAGCCTCATTTGCCATTTGAATCAAAACTTTTGTT
>JBHBDS010000137.1:0-4604 GCA_041784625.1 Filifactoraceae bacterium | reverse complement strand
GCGTGGATTCCAATGGCGAGATCAAAACCTTTGAGCGTGGTGGATCCGATATTACAGGTTCTATTATGGCAAGCGGATTGGATGCCGATTTGTATGAAAATTGCGCTTAAAGAATATGACTTTGAAATATTTGGGGAAATCTATGCGATATGAATGAAGATGCCTATTAATAGTTTTTTTACTATATAAATGTAGAATAGTATAAATACGTTTTTCTTGAGGATATTCAAAATCTACTTCATTATGAATATTTTTTTGTTTGTAATTATTAACTTATGCAAAAAATCCCGCCATAAAGGCGGGATCAGTTCATCGAATTAACGGTTTTTGTACGCTTTTAAACCTTCTTTTAAGCAGTTCATCGCTTTTGTCAGTGCATTTGCTTCAAGAACATAAGCGATTCTTGCTTCATTTTTTCCAAGTCCTTGAGTAGAGTAGAATCCTTCTGCTGGCGCCATCATTACGGTTTCGCCATCAAGATCAAATTCTTTTAGCATCCAGATGATAAAGTCCTCTGCGTCTTCTACAGGAAGTTTTGCGATTGCATAAAGCGCACCTTTTGGCTCTTCTACGATTACATCAGGCATTTCTTTGAGCGCTTTGTACACGATATCTCTTCTTACACGATACTCTTCGCATACTTCTTTGTAGTACTCATCATCCATTTTGTAAAGTTCAGCAGCACCAAGTTGGTCGATCGTTGGAGCACAAAGTCTTCCTTGGCAAAGTTTTAGAATTTGCGCAATCAGTTCTTTGTTTTTGGAAGCGATAGAACCAATTCTTGCTCCACAAGCAGAGAATCTTTTGGAAACAGATTCGATTAGGATTACACGATCTTCGATTCCTTTGACTTCGCCAAAGCTTGTGTGAACTTCGCCATCGTACACAAACTCACGATATACTTCGTCGGAGATTATGTAAAGATCTTTTTCTTTTGCGATTTCAGCAATCATATTGATTTCTTCTTTTGTATAAACAACGCCAGTAGGGTTACCTGGGTTTGAAAGAAGAATTGCTTTAGTTTTTGGTGTAAGAGCAGCAAGGATATCCGCTTTTGGTGGAAGGTGGAATCCGTCTTCCGCTTTTGTTGTAACAGATACTATGTTTACACTTACAGAAGATGCAAATCCATTGTAGTTTGTGTAGAAAGGCTCAGGAACCAAAATGTCATCGCCAACATCCGCTACCGCTAGCATCGCAAACATAAGTCCTTCGCTACCACCGTTTGTGATAAGAATTTCATCTTTTTCGTAGTGCATATCGTATTTTTTGTAATACTCTATGATTGCATCAATTAGTTCTGGAATACCTTGAGAAAGAGCATACTCTAATACTTCTTCATCAAAAGCACGTACAGCATCCATAAATACTTTTGGAGTTTTTACATCTGGCTGTCCGATGTTCAGATGATACACTTTTTTTCCTTTTGCTTTCGCTTCTTGAGCATAAGGCACAAGACGTCTTACTGGAGAAGATTGCATATCTTCAATTCTTTTTGAAAACTTCATAATAACCTCCTAAGATTTAGTACTTCTATGATAACACATCAAGAACAAAATAGAAAGATGGATTACACATAGTTATCAAATATTATCTGCGTTAATTCGTTTGCAAACTTTGAGAAAAGAAATCTCTAATTTTTAGTTCAGAAATACTCATACAGCAAGATTAACAAAAACAGTTTAAACAAAATTTCCTCAAAGCTTTAGTATTTTGAGAGCAAACAAATAGTCTCCACATGCGGAGTATTTGGGAATTGATCCACGCCAATTGCTTTTTGGACTTTGTAGCCATGATTCTTGAATTTACTCAACTCGACTGCAAATGCTTTCGGATTACACGACACATAGATGATTTCTTTTGCTCCGAAAGAAAGGACATCGTCGATTGCTTTTTGGTGCATTCCGCTACGTGGTGGATCGAGGATAATGATGTCGGGTTTTTCAGCGAGCGAAGAAACGACTTCTTTGACATCGCCTGCGATATATTTTGCGTTGTGAATATTGTTTGCAGAACAATTTTCGTTTGCTGCAATCACCGCCTCTTCGATAATTTCAACGCCGATTACTTGTTTTACTTTTTTTGACGCCAAAATTCCAATCGTGCCTGTTCCGCTGTAGAGGTCAAACAATACTTTGTCTTGACAGTCTTGCAAAAGTTTTAGCACTTCACTGTATAGTAGTTCTGCACCCTGCGTGTTGGTTTGAAAAAACGAAAAAGGGGAGATTTTGAATTTTACATCGAGTAATTCTTCGGTTAAATAATCTTGTCCATACAAAATTTTGAGTTCATCGCAAATGACGGCATCGCTGAGCGAATCGTTGATGGTGTGCAAAATGCCGACGATTTTTGCATTAGTTGGTAGATCAAGAATTTTTTGCACATATTCAGTTAAGTCAAATTGGATTTGTGATGTCGTGACCAAGTTGATGAGAATTTCCCCCGTGTTGTGACCTTTGCGAACGACCAAATGCCGCAAGTATCCATCATGTGGAAGAATTCGATAAAATGGGAGTTCTTTGCTAGCAAAATAATTTACGGTTTCCGTTAATATCATTCGATAGTCGGCATCAACCAGCATACAGCTATCGACGGTTGTAATCGAACCGCTTTTTGTTTTCATATGCATTCCAAGCGCAAGCGGAGCATCTTTTGCCTCGTTCCCAAAGGTAAACTCCATTTTGTTTTTGTACTCATAGGATGAAGCGCAAGGGAGAACGGCAATATCGGATAGTTCGGGATGATTGTATTCTTGGAACAATTTCTGCAATTGCCTCGCTTTAAGCTGGATTTGTTCGTCATAAGCCATCGGGAGAGTGGTGCATCCACCACAGACGCCGAAATGATTGCAGATTTTTTCAGTCTCTAGTGGAGAATGTTCAACAACCGATAAGATTTTGCCCTCGATTCTGTTTTTTCTGATTTTTTTGATCATCACCCGCAGAATTTGACCTGGGATTCCGCCTTTGAAAGATATTTTTTCACCATCAAAAAATCCAAATCCTTCGCCGGCAAAGTCAATATCGACAACTTTAATCTCAATAATTTCTCTTTTTTTCATTCATTTTCTCCTTGTAATTGTAGCAGGTTTTGATATTCTTGCTCCGTAAGCTCTCGATACTCCCCGGGCTTCAGTGATTCATCAAGTGACAAATTTCCGATTTCAACCCGTTTTAAGAAAAGGACTTTTTTGCCAATGTCAGCGAACATTCTTTTGATTTGATGATATTTTCCTTCTTGGATGATAACGGTACAAGTGCTTGTATCTTTGTTCTCAAAATATTCTTGCGGCATCAAAGTCGCTGGTTTTGTTTTATATCCATCATCGAGTACAATTCCATCGTAAAACTTTTTGACATCGGATTCAGAAATACTTCCAGAAACTTCGACAAAATATTTCTTGTTCACATGTTTTTTGGGTGACATGAGGCTGTGCGAAAATTGACCATCGTTGGTGATAAGCAGCAACCCTTCGGTATCTTTGTCCAAGCGACCGACGGGAAAAGGGCTGTATGCCTTGTGTTCTTCAGACAACAAATCAATTACCGTGCGATGCAAATTATCCTCAGTGGCAGAAACAACCTCTTGCGGCTTGTTCAACATAAGGTAAATGTATTTTTGGTATCGAACAATCTGCTCATCCAGTGCCACAACATCTTTGTCTGGCTCAATGATCCTCGCTGTATTTTTCTCGACGATAGAATTGACCGTGATACGACCTTGCTTGGCATATTTTTTTATTTCACTTCGAGAACCTAGATTCATATTTGCTAATAGCTTATCGATACGCATTTTTGTCATAGCAATCTCCAGTTTTTGTTGTATAGATTTTTTGCCAGTTTATTTTTTATTTTTAATGAACCAATCGGAAATTTGTCTAAATAGACAAAGTATAACCCGTCAGGCAGCTCGAAATATAATGTTTCGCGGCGAAGATATTTGTATAAATTCGAATCCTCTGCGTTCAGCACAATTTTGTTTTTGAAAAGATTCTCATTGGCTGCCATAATCATTGCAGAGCTTGGGACAAATTCATTTTTGTGAATGTCGCCAAGATACAGTCCGTTGCGCAAAACTCGGATTCCTTGGAGAAAATTTTGATCCTGCAAGATTTCTTGATACAAAGATCCCTCGTGATAGGTGATGGAGTTAACGTCCATTTCTTCGATATTTGTTTGCTCGATCAAAAATTTTTGAAAGAGATTGATTGCCGAATTTCTTTCTTCCAAGTTTGCTTTGTTGCCCAAGAAGTTTTTGTGCTTCGATTTTTTGCTCGAGAAATCCTTGCTTGATGGAATGTCAAGTGATGTAGATTTTTTTCCTTTTTGGATGTATGAAAAATCATTGTCCAAAAGATTATCCGCTTGCGCTATAACTTCCTCTTGGATAAGAACATTCGTTCTCACCTTCGATAAATAATGAGTCTCTGGCTGCGAAACAGGTTTTTCCACATCGAATTGTATGTTTCTGTCTGCAATTTTTTGCATTATCGCAAAAAAATGTCCTTCACCTTTTAATCGATGCGGGAACAGTCGAGCAGAGGCAATGCCAAAGCCTTTTTGAAAACCATATTCGACAATCTCGGGATATTTTTCGAAAGGGTC
>JBHBDS010000136.1:0-3914 GCA_041784625.1 Filifactoraceae bacterium | reverse complement strand
TCGGGTGCAAGCGTCAGTCCTGAGCGACGAACCGTCTGAATCTTCTCCGCCATTTCAACCGAAAAATTGTCCACTCTCAGCGATGGCAAAGACAACGAGAGCATATCTTTAGAATACTGATTGTTGAGCGTATCGAGAAGAAGCTCCAAACTCGAATAATCGCTCGTGCTCAGCGATGTGAGCGACATCTCTTCATATCCTGTCGATTGAACGAGACAGCTCGCATTATCCATCAAGGTCGAAAGTTTTCGCTCTCTCACGGGACGATACACAATCCCCGCCTGACAAAAGCGACAGCCTCTCGTGCATCCTCGGAATAGCTCGAGCATAATCCTCGAGTGCACGATGTCGATATGCGGCACCATCATTTTTTGCAGCTGAAATCCTTCGTTGAGATCAGAAATAATTCGTTTTTCGATGATTTTTGGCACGCCCTCTTCCGTCGGCTCCATGCTTGCAAAAAATCCGTCTTTATATTCCACTTTGTACAATGACGGAATATATGCGCCTCGGATATTTTTTGCCACTTCAAGCAAAAAATCTTTTCGACTTCCGCGATTATTCTTTTTGAAATCCCGATATAGCGCCATCAGCTCCGGCAAAGATTCTTCGCCCTCGCCCAGCAAAACGATGTCCGCAAAATCCGCAAGCGGTTCGACATTGTACGCACAAGGGCCGCCAAAAACAACCAGCGGTTCGTCTTCGCTTCGATCTTTTGCAAAAATCGAAATCCCGCCCAAGTCGAGAAGATTCAAAATGTTGGTGTAGGACATTTCGTATTGCAAGGTCACGCCCACAAAATCAAACTCGTTCAGCGGCGTTTTGCTCTCCAGCGAGAACAATTTCATATCATTGGCGCGCAGATGCTCTTCCATATCCACTCCAACCGAAAAAGCTCGCTCGCACCAAACATAATCCAGTGAATTTAAAACGCCATGCAAAATATGAAGTCCCAAGTGACTCATACCAATTTCGTAAACATCTGGAAAACAAAATGCAAAGCGAATATCTACCTCATCCGCTTTTTTGAAAATTGCATTGTATTCATTTCCCAAATATCTTCCGGGTTTCTCCACTTTCCCCAGAAAACTCCTAAGTTTGTTCATTTCCCCTCCGTCTATTTGAATATCTTCATCTCAAGATACCCAAGGCTCGAGAAGCGAGGATCGTATTTTGATTTTTGCATCAAGTGATGATAGATTTCTCTCGCTTTATCTTTTTTCCCTACGTTGTAATTCGCCACAACAATACTTGCGTAAATTTTACTGAACGGAATTTTTGCTTTCTTCAAAAATGGCCATGCAATATCAAAATTTTTGACCGCACTCACATTGTCTCTCTTCATATAGTCGTTGATCCCTTTTTGAAAATGCAAAAACGCACGCTCTTCTTCCGTGAGATTCTCAAATTTTTCGAGTGCCTCAGTTAAAATTTTGTTCGCATAATTTCTCGCCTTAAAGAGCGAAACCGCATAATTTGCTTTTTTCATATAATCCTGTGGCGTTTGCGGTTTGATGATAAAAGAAATATAGATGCAGCGCAAAACCATCACGCCAATAAAGGTGTATAATGCTGCAAAAAATATCTGATTAAATGTCATTGTCACTCTCCAAAGTTTCTATATTTTCTATTTGTGGCAAATTTTTTATCTTATCAATGCCAAACTCTCTCAAAAATAGCTCGGTCGTCCCATACAAAATCGGACGGCCAATTCGATCCAATCTTCCTTTTTCCTCCACCAAACCCATGTCAAGCAGATTGCTGACAACGGCGTCGGATTTTACGCCCCGAATTTCGTCAATCTCCACTCGGGTGATAGGCTGTTTGTAAGCGATGATACTGATGACCTCGAGTGATGCTTGTGTCAACGTTTTTTTCTTTCGCTTGACGGTGATTTTCTCGACAAAAAAATTGTTGTCTGTCTTTGCCACTAACTGGTAGCGATCCTCGGTCTGTAACAAACAAAGCCCGCTGTTTGGAGCTTCATATTTTTCTTGCAAAGCCGACAGAGCCTGTCGAACCTCTTTGATGGAGATTTCTGATTCATCTTCCGATACGATTTTTACCAAATCCTTTGCAGAAATTGGTTCGGAAGAGACAAATAGCACGGACTCCAACACGCTGACTAGTTTAGTTATTTCCATCGGCAACCCTCTCGATTAGAATATTTTCAAATATTTTTCGCTGACTCAGCAACACTTTTTGCTCCTTAGAGAGTTCGAGCACGCCGAGCAAACTCGCCACCACATCGTCCCGAATCTTTCCATTGACAATTTTGTCAAAATACACCTTGCTGATGGACTCCAAGATTTTTTCAATCTCGAGAATTTTTTCTTCGACTGAGATCTTCTTATAACTGACCATATTGGTTCGAGTCGGTTTTTTTCGCTCTGCAAAAAATTTGGAATACACGGCAAAGATGTCGATGACGGTGAAGTTTGAAAAATCAACGACTTCCTCCACCAAAATTTCTTGTCCCGTGTTGGTATAGTACGCTGCAGATTTCTCGTATTTTTCGCCGAGCACTTTTGCCAGCTCCTTGAACTTTTTGTATTCCTCCAGCAGTTCGTACAGCTCTTTGCCTGGATCTTCTTCCTCGGACAATCGGTCGTTTAGGTAGATAAAATATCTCGACTTGAGTTCGATCAGCGTACTCGCCATCACGATAAATTCCGAGGCAATCTCGCAATCATCTTGTCTATTTTGAATAATTTCCAGATATTGCTCGATGATGTTTTTGATAAAGATCTCTTTGATGTCGCATTTGTTCGCCTTGATGAGCTCGAGCAACAAATCCAGTGGCCCTTGAAAATCTACATTCTCAATATGATAAATCATTACAGCACCAATCCGACTACAAAATTTATTAATTTTACGATGCTAATTACGATCGGTGACAGAATATATCTGCTTGCACCAGTCGTAATAAGCAATATCATCAAGAACAATCCATATCGCTCGTATTGATAGAACACGAATCTTTTTTCCGCTGGCAAAAACGCTGCAATGAGTTTTGAACCATCCAGCGGAGGAATCGGCATCAGATTGAATGCCGCAAAAGAAATATTGATCCATACAATATTGTCCATCACCATCTCATATTCTGCGCTTGGAAAAAATCGGTACGTCAGATGGTAAATAATGATCGAAAGAATCGCCACCAAAATATTCATCGCAACGCCAGCGAGCGACACGAGGAACACGCCTGTTTTTCGTTTCGTAAAATTGTTTTCGTTCACTGGAACAGGTCTCGCCCAGCCAAAGCCGCCCAAAAGTAGCATCACAAGCCCAATCGGATCGATGTGACTGATTGGATTAATCGTCATTCTACCCATTCGGCTCGCCGTGTCATCGCCCATTTGATAAGCGACAAATGCATGCGCAAACTCGTGAAAGGACATCGCAATGACAATTCCTGGCAGCATGGTTAGCATTTCATATACTCCACCAAATCTCATACGCTCTCCTATACATCCATTATGATCGGTAGAATCATCGGATTTCGTTTTGTTTTTTCAAATAAATATCGTTTCAAATCTTCTCGAATCATATTTTTGATGTATGACCAATCTTTGATTTGATTTTGTTCGCTTCTTCTGAGACCTGCGATGACAATCTCTCTCGCTTCATCCATCATATCTTCGGATTCTCGGACATAGACAAATCCACGAGAAATGAGATCCGGACCAGAAACCACCGTGCCGTCCTCTTTGGACATCGAAAGTACGACGACAATCAGCCCATCTTCCGAAAGATGTTTTCGATCTCGAAGTACGATGCTTCCCACATCGCCAACGCCTAGTCCATCGACTAGAATATTTCCAGACGCAACACGTCCTGTGATCGCGGCAGAATTTTTGTCCAGCTCCAAAATTTGTCCATTGGACAGCTTAAAAATATTTTCTTCATCCATT
>JBHBDS010000135.1:0-13125 GCA_041784625.1 Filifactoraceae bacterium | reverse complement strand
CGTCCATCATCGGAACGGCGTCGAGTTGGAGCAGACATTCGTCCAAGCTCGTTGTTTGCTGATTGATCTCGATGAAATTCAGCATCGTAAAATCTGGATTGAGATTTTTTTTGAGCATCTCAAGCAGGCGATGCACGAGGTAGGTCTCTTCACCAATCAGTATAATTCTATTGTTCTTCGATAAGGATTTCAAGATTTCTCGATGGTTCATATCGACTCTCCCTAATCTGATGAATTTCCCAAAACAAATATAGTCCAATTACGACAACATAAGCAATCGCCAATCCTTTTGCGCCAAGATTTTGCTCGACATACGAAAATGGCAACTGAGCAAAAATATGATTCCCTCGAAGCAAAATTTCCTGCAACAACTTGACCGAGCCGCTGAGCCCTATGTCCATAAAATGAAAAATCGGAAGCAAGCGAGCAACATAATGCACAAAAAGCGACACCAGCGACATCCCCATCATCAGTGACACGATAGGAATCACAAGCAGATTCGCCAGCACCGACACCAGCGACAGCCGACCAAAATAATAGATCGAAAGTGGAATCGTCAATATCTGCGCCGCAATGCCCACCATCGCTGATTGGACAAAAAAATTACGGTGATACTTCCAGTTTTCGAGCTGTGCGCTAAGCATCGGATAAAAAAGTGCAATCGACATCACGCTCGCAAAGGACAAAACAAAACCCAGATCGTAAACATAGTATGGATTAAATACCAAGAGTACCGATGCACTCATACAGCTTGCTGCAAACAAATTATATCGCTCGTGCCACACAAAGGACAAGTAATACAGCGCAAAAAATAATACCGCACGCAATATCGATGGGCGCATCCCGGTCAAAAACGCATAGAATCCAACGACGGCGCAGATGATCATTCCTCGATGATGCACCGATATTTTGGAAAGTAAAATATTGATGAGCAGCGCCAAAATCCCGACGTGAAATCCAGATAGCGCAAGAATATGGATTGTGCCCGTTTTGGAAAAATCTTCCATCACTTCATCCGAAAGTTCACTGCGATCCCCATACACCAGCGACTTGATCATCGGCGCATGCTTGCCGTACATCGAGTCGAGATTCCCCTGAAAAGACTCCAGCAAATCTTGGCGCAGTCGGTAATATCCGCCGCCCTTTTCAACCAACAGGATTTCCTTCGCAAAGACCGTCTGCGCAATCCCTTTTGAGAGCAAATATTTGCTGTATCTTGCTGAAAAATACTTGCTTGCCTCATCTCGCACATCTTGAGATTTGCCACGGATGAGCACAATGTCTCCCGCATCAATTCCTCGAGGGTCGCCATAATATTTGATCACGCTTTTTGCCGTACGAATTTCGGTCGGCATCTTGCTCTTGTCAATCTGGCGAATTTGTTCGACGGATTCGTAATTTGGACTGGAGATCACTTCTTCCTGCGTAAAAGAAATCACAAAAAAAGAAGCTATCACCACACAACATAACACGATCAGCGAAAGTTGTCGAGTCATAGCTCCTCCCAAAATCTAAATAAAATCATTTACAAAAGTCTGCGCCAACTGCGAACCGAAGATTTCTTCAAACCATTCGATCTCCCCTTCGAGTTCGATTTTTCCCGTCAAATGTAGGCTACGAAGCGTTACCGTCTTTGTGTAGAGTTGTGCAAGCTCTGCGACACTCATTTTGATTTTTGCGTCATAATTTTGCTCCATACTCAGATCACGCACAATGTCCACATAGTCGCCATTTTGGGCACGCAGGACAAAATTGTTGTCCGAAATATAATCATCTCTTATTTCAATCGCCAGCATTTTGTCCGAAGGTTTGTTTCCGTTGCCAAAAATTTCTCGCTTGAACAAAATCATATCGAGGATTTTTTCGGCGTTGATCACACGACCCATCATAAAAGGTTTTACCTGATGTTGCACCTGATTGTCGTATCTTGTCATCAGCCCAAACTCCGATGGCTGCGGTGTGCTGATCCGAGCTTTGCTAAACTGCGTCGAATGCGATTTGATCAAGCCCATCAAGGTGTGATATGCTTTTTCGTCACAAAACGCCATTTCAAACACATTGCCAACGCCGTCAGGATTTTTTGCAATCAGCATAATGTATCCTTTGACATAAACGCCGTCACACACGGTGAAGAAATCACCCTTGTCGATCGCAAGCTCGGCAATTTTATTCTTCCAATATCTAGAGTTTCGGCTGATATAGCTATGATTACTCGAAATCACTTCATAATATACATAGCTTAGGTTATGCATCACTCGCTCGATGCTCTCCACTTGGTGCACATCGACACGTTTGATCTCATATTCCATCGGCTTTGCTTCGATACGAGAGAGGTCCAGTACAAACTCATGGCGCTCAAAACAATTGACATATCCATAGCGAGAATAGATGTTCGTATCAATCGGCATCAATAGCGAAAACTCTTCGCCACGTTGGTACTGCAAATTGAGTGTCTCACGAATCAATTCCGTCATATAACCCTTGCCTCTCGACTCAGGCCACACGCTCACGCCGACAACATATCTCGCCTCAGTAATAATGTCCCCGATCACCAAATTATACGGATTTAGTTGTAGCGCCGCTTCCAATTTTTCATTTACGAATAAACCCATCGTATTATTCGCCGAATAGCGCTCCGCAAAATAATACTCCACAAATTCTTCTGAATCCGAAAAGCAATACCGCCAAAGATCCTCCACCTGCTGTTTTTCTTTTTCTGATACAAAACGGATCTCTAATTTTCTTTCTGTCATTACTCCCTCACTACTTCTTCCACTGAGTACTTGTCCACTAGCTTGACTGGCTTGTAAGAAAGTTTTGCCGCACGAAGTCCTTCGATTCCTAAATCATCTTCACGATTCACCAATTCAACATCTGGAAATTCATTTTCCAAAAATAATTTGTTAATCGCCGTGTATAGCCCACGGATATCTGGGTTTGCTTTTTCGATATGAATCAGCGCCATATTCGGATTGAGATAATCCCCGTAGGTAAAGGCCTCCAAATGATTGTCAATATAGATGCCTCCCACTTTTAGTTTGCTAAAACGTGAATAGTTCTTGAAAATCTTCTTGATCGCCAAACTTTCGCCCACGAGATTTTGATCTTTTTCTCGTGAAAAAGCCCAGCGCTCCGCCAATCGAATACAATCGGCAAAATCGTTCTTGTCTAATCGCTTATACGAAAAGCGATCGCCATATTCTTTGATGAATGAATTGTAATGGTTTTTCTTCGAGTGCATTTTTCGCCCAGCGAGTGTACGCAGTTTGTCCGCCTCATAGATATAGTCCGAGTCATCTCGATCCGTATGAGAAACAAATCGATTAGGATAAAGCGCATTCATTTTCCCAAGCACTTCTTCCGTCACCGCCTTAAATTGCATCCTCTGGTTATATTTTACAAAAATGTCATCCAGATATTTCATCGCCTCTTCAAAATGTTCTTCCTTGCAATAAGGTTGGATGGCAAAAAGTTCCCCCTCTTTTTCGCCAAAGACGACCATAAAATTCTCTGTCGTTGCAAAATGGAAGTCATATACTGTCTGCCACATATACAGCGTGATGAAATTGTATTCGCATGCTTCGTAGCTGACCAATTTGAAAAACGGCCCCATCTCTTGAAGTGAAGCTGCTGAGATTGGCGAAACCTCGCTCATTTTATCAAAAATACTAATATTAATCCCTCCATTTCTATCTCATTATAACACAAAACGCTCATCCCGATACAAGTTTTGTGTTTCAATAAGAACTTCCTTGCGGCAACGCCGTTTTGCGACTTGTCTCAAGTTATGAATGGCTGTTGTTATTATATAATATTCCCTACAATTCTTCAATTAAACTTGGAAGAAAATTTTTATTTTTCATTGAATTTTCCATCGAATTTCTGATTCTTTCGATCGCATCGTTTAAGTTTGTTTATATATACGACGAAATAAATATAACTTGAA
Organism: Filifactoraceae bacterium; assembly: GCA_041784625.1. Classification (GTDB taxonomy): domain Bacteria; phylum Bacillota; class Clostridia; order Peptostreptococcales; family Filifactoraceae; genus JAUNKE01. The sequence continues at coordinate 9,179 of JBHBDS010000135.1, read as the reverse complement.
AGCGTTTTACAAATGAAATATACTAGAGTTAGGAGGTATTATGAAAAAAACATTTATCATTTTCGTAATAATACTAATTCTATCGGGCGCAAGCTACATCGGGGTCAAGCAGCGAACTGCGCCGCCAAAAGAATTAGAAGTTCATTTTATCGATGTCGGACAAGGCGACGCCATTTTGATTCGTACCATCAATGGAAAAAATATGCTCATCGACTCTGGTAGCAGAGAGTACGCTGTCAAAGTTCTCGATTATTTGCATGAACAAGGAATTGGTGAGCTCGATATTGTCGTAGCGACGCATCCCGATGAAGATCACATTGGCGCAATGTCCGAAGTGATCAAAAAAATAAAAATTGATGCATTTTATATGCCAGACAAAGTGCACAACACGATCGCTTTTGAGCAGATGATCGACATGCTCAAAAACCGAAAAGTATCTGTGTTCGAAGCACTCGCTGGCAACTATCTATATTTTGATGAAGGCGTGGATCTGCTCGTGCTCAACCCAGGCGATCGCATTTACACGGATAACAACAATTATTCCATCGTGCTCAAACTGATTTACGGCACCAACTCGTTCCTCTTCACTGGCGACATCGATGCCGTGAACGAATATGCACTGATTTCCGATTTTGGCGATCTGCTCGACAGCGACATTCTTAAACTCGCTCACCACGGAAGCTCGGGCTCCAGCGCACCCGAATTTATCGATGCGGTATCACCCGTTGCAGCGGTTGTATCCGCAGGAATCGGAAACAGCTACGGTCATCCACACCAGAGCGTGAGCCGTTATCTCCAGGCAAGAGGCGTGCCGCTCTATCGAACCGACGAGCAAGGAAGCATCGTCTTCTACTCCGATGGACAGAACATCCGTGTCAACTGCGCAGAACCAGGAAGTTACCGCTAATATTCCAGAAAGGCAACGTTTTGAAAAAAATCATTTTGGCTGGCGGCGGCCATGGTCATATTAATATTTTGAAACAATTGATCAAGAAACCACTGCACGGCTTTGACATCACACTCGTCTCCGATTACAAGAGACAATACTATTCAGGGATGCTGCCAGGATTTTTGGAGGGAATTTACACCGAAGAAAAAATCTCCTTCGACATTCCAGCGCTGTGCCAAAAAGCGGGCGTGCGATTTGTCCACGAAAAAATCCTCGAGATCGATGGCTCAAACAAAATCGTCCGCACATCATCCCAAGAGCTTAGCTACGACTATTTGTCGATGAACCTTGGTTCACGTTCACGAGAAGATTTTGCGATTGGCGCAAACGAAATCTATGTCAAACCGATTTCCAACATCGTCCAATTCCAAGATGTTTTGGATAAAAATTTGGAGCTAAGAAATCACAACAAAAAATCTAAAGAAAGCCTAAGTCAGAAAAAAGACTACGCCAATCAACCTCGAAAAAAAATGCTCATCATCGGCGGGGGCGCATCAGGCGTGGAGCTTGCGATCGCACTCCACAGTCGTTACCGCAATCTCGACATCAAAATCATCACCAAAAACAAACAGCTCATTCCGCTCTTCAACGATCGTTCTCGTCGTCTGATCGAAAAAATTCTTCTGCAAAAAGAAATATATTTTCGAGTGTGCGAAGAGGTTCTTGAAATCAAGGAACAACAAGTATTCACCGACAAGGATTCCTATCCGTACGATTATGTGATGATCTCCACGGGTTTTGTCGGCTGCGATATTTTGTTTAGCGGCTTTGAAACCACAAAAGAAAATTTTGTGCTGGTGGACGAGAATTTGTGCGCCGATTCATTTTCCGTTGCGATGGGCGATATGATCACGCTGCGCCACGCACCAAAAACACATAAAGCTGGCGTATTTGCGATTCGACAGGCGCCAGTACTCTACCACAATTTGATGAAAATAATTCAAGAGGACAGCGCACTACAGGAATATCATCCGCAAAAAAATTATTTGCAAGTCATCAACACAGGAGGCAAGACCGCTGTGTTTAACAAATCGTCCGTCGCTTTTGCTGGAAAAATGGCGTGGCGACTCAAAGATTATATCGACCGAAAATATATGCAAGAATAGCCGCATACAATAATCGAATCATAATCGAATATGAGTAATGACGATATGAAACAAAAAGTTGTTTCTGATGTGGAAAATATATTTAGAATTTGGAGCTGAAGATGGGACATTTCGATTTCCGCTCAGAACCAGTATGAAAAAATAGGAGGACATCATGGTAAAAGGAATTGTAGATCGAATCGAAGGAGCGTACGCCGTTGTTGAATTTTCACCGCCAATCGAGCAGCCATTCACGAGCGACATTGCGCTAGGTAATTTTCCACAAAAAGTAGGCGAAGGAGACAGCATTATCATCTTTGAGATAAATGGCATCGACCTCAGCGATGAGTCACGCTGCGTATACAAAGACATCAATCGAGCCGAGGTACTCAAAAAATTCCTCGAGCCACTCAAAAAAGAAGTGCCGTGCCGCATCGAAATCGACCAAAAAGCAACGCATGAGCGAAGCAGTCAGGTCAAGTCGATGATCAGCGATTTGTTTAAGTAGAGTTTCTGCATTTGTGTTTCCATAATTTTAGTGGTATTAATGCGTCAAAGGATTAAACAAGCAGAAGAATATCTAGGTAAATATCTTCCAGTGGAGAAATAAATGAGAAAAACAATGAAACTAATGATTATTATTCTTGTTGCAATCGCATTGCTAGTTGCCCTTGCAATCGGCGCTTTTGCCCGTTTGGCTAGCGAAAAAGAAAAAAACTATTACACAGCGACACAAATAAGTGCTGCACTGGAGAAAAAATACACTGCAATGGGTGACGAACGTGTTACTTACAAAGAATACGATGCAGAGGACGAGATCATAAAAAAATATGCGGTTTGGTATCCAGAAGCTTTGGCAACCTCTGGTAAAAAATATCCTGTTGTGATTTTTGCAAACGGTACAGGAAGTCGATCGCAACATTTGAAAAATTTCTTGACTCATCTCTCTTCCTGGGGATTTATTGCAGTCGGAAACGATGACGAAAACACTCGAACTGGCGAATCATTGAACAAGACGATCGAATTTTTGATTGCTGAAAACAACAATCCAGATTCTATTTTTTATCAAAAGATTGACCTAGATAACATCGGTATCGGCGGACATTCACAGGGTGGTGTCGCCGTGTACAACATGGCGACCAACCAGCCACATGCTCACTTAATCAAAACCGTCTATGCGGTCAGCGCAACTTCCTCATACCATTCCAATGTAATGAAAGACGGCTGGCAGTACGATGTTTCAAAAATCAATGTTCCTACATTTATTACTGCGGGAACTGGATTTTTTGATGCAGGAAATGCTTTTTCAAAGGACGATATTCCAAACGAGACCAACAAACTTGCGCAGGGAATTACACCTCTTTGGAGTCTCCAAGAAAATTTTGATGCGCTCCCGCAGAGCATCGATAAGGTCATCGCACGGAAGAAAAATGTTGACCATGGAGACTCTCATCTTCAATTCAGCGGCTATATGACGGCTTGGTTCCGATACTATCTGATGAATGATCAAGAAGCTGGCGAAGCATTCTTCGGAGCATCCCCAGAGCTATCGAACGATCCGAATTATCAGGATGTGCAGATTCATCAAGGAGAGTAATCTCTCTGCCATTGATTTTTAAAAAATTTCCAGAAAAACATGGTTTTCTTTAGTTCAGTGCTGTGAAAATTTCCTTTCGAAAATTGCAATGCAGCGATTTCTCCGATAATTTGATTCTATGTAAATCACACAAGAAAATGCCCTTACTGGTTGCTAATGCAACCGACAAGGGCATTTGTTTTGTTTTGAAATGTTTATTGACTTTTTGTCCACCATCGGGAAGTTTATATCCGTCTGGAATTATTTTCGATGCGATTTACAGGAAATTTTACATCTTTCCTATATTCGCTCTCATCGCTTGTTGTCAGGCAAACTTTGAGAATAGATTTTTCGAAATAGCCTCTCAAACAGCTCTGTAGATTTTTCATCTCTTAAAACTGCAATGTCAACTTGACTTCGGTCTCGTCTCTCCACACCACGAGGTCGAGTGTCTGTCCTTCTTTGACGGTGTACATATAGCGGAGTAGATCGGCGCGTCCTTCAATATTTTTGTCGCCAATTTTTACGACGATGTCAGTTGGCATAACTCCCGCTCTAGATGCGACGGAATCTTTTTCCACTTTGAGGATGATCACGCCTTTGTCAACGCCGAGGTCAATGCCGTGGAGCTCTTGATATTCTTTTGCATTGTCTACAATCACGCCCATCATCATCTTGTTGAAGCTACCGCCTTCGATGAATTGTTCGACGATTGGTTTTGCAATATTGATTGGAATTGCAAATCCGAGTCCTTCTCCTTGACTCGCTTTTGCCGAGTTGATTCCGATCACTTGTCCTTGGCTGTTGAGCAATGGCCCACCGGAGTTCCCTGGGTTAATTGCTGCTGAAGTTTGGATCAGTCCTTGCATTTCCGAAATCGAATTGTCTGCGTTGGTAATATAGATTTTTCGATCAAGTCCTGAGATGATTCCCTCGGTCGCCGAGCTTTTGAATTCGAGTCCGAGCGGATTTCCGATCGCTAGTGCAATATCGCCTACTTCCACTTGATCCGAGTCGCCGAGTTCTGCCACTGGAAGATTCTCTTTGTCTACTTTTAGTACCGCAAGATCAAGCAATTTGTCTGTCCACAAAATTTCTGCCGTCGCAGTCTCCGAGTTGTGGAACAAGACGTGGACTGTTTTTGCCGAGCCATCCATCACAACATGCGAGTTCGTCAAAATGTATCCTCGTGAGTCGACGATGACACCCGTGCCAACTCCCTGTGAGCTTTCGCCTGTAACGATGGATTCGATGGATTTGGCAGTGGTGGTGATTCCTACCACCGATGGTTCTGCCTTGGTAACAATTGCTTTGTATAAATTGACATCACCGCCGTTTGCGTTGATGGTGGTTACTGCTGCAGGTAGTGCCGCATTTGCGTTTAGGCTCACCGTGCTCAGTTGTGCCGAAAAAAACGGCATGGTCATAAATGTAATCATACTTCCCATCAATGCGCCGACGAGTGAAAGCGCCAAATATTTTTTTGATTTCATCGATACCTCCTACTCTATGATATATTCTCGTGAAACCTTGCCTCGCAGCATCACATCCAGTCCGACGTCTTGGGGCCCAAATCCGTGTCCGCTCAAGATCGTACCGACCGCTTGATGCGCAATCTGAGGAAGATTGCTCTCTTTGCTCAAATGGGCGAGCAACAATTTTTTTGTCCCTGTACGTACGAGTGCTGCGCTGAGATAGCCTGCCTCTGAATTGCTCAAATGTCCCGTGTCCGAACGAATTCGTTGCTTCAGATGGTATGAATAATTGCAATATGCGAGCATCTCTTCATCGTAGTTCGACTCGATCACAGCGATGTCCGCCCCCCTTATTTTGCAAAATACTTCATCCGTCACCATCCCAAGATCAGTTGCGATGGCGAGTTTTTTGTTGCCATCACGAAAAGCATAGCCCACGGGATCTGCTGCATCGTGGCTGATGGAAAAAGTATCCACCTCGAGATCACCCACCGCAAAAGTTTCTCCGCTCTCAAAGATTCGGATATTTCTCTCTGCGATATTGCCGACTTGCTTTTCCATCTGCTCCCAAGTTTTTTCGGTTGCATAGATCGGCACATCAAAACGACGGCTCAAAATCCCCACCGCTTGGATATGATCAAAATGCTCATGCGTAACAAAAATAGCATTGAGTCCATTCAGATCCTTTTTGTGTAGCGAAAGATTTTCGGTCACTTTGCGTCCCGAAATTCCAGCATCAACAATCAGCTTGGTGTCTTTGCATTCGATGTAATGACAATTTCCACAGCTCCCCGAAGAAAGCGAGATATATTTCATAGTTCTCCTTTGTATCACTTATTATAAGTCGATTTTGTGGAATGATTATTGGTTTCCTGTAAAAATTTGTTCCACTATCCTATGATTTACCCAAAAATTTTACAGTTAAGCGCGCAGCCTGCTGGAGTGCTTGCCAATCCTCCCAGCGCACTTTCACGAAGCTCAAAAGGCATCGAGCGTCCGACCGAATACATCGCCGAGACGGTTTGGTCAAATGGCACAGGGTTGCTTGCACCCGAAAGCACAATGTCTGCCGAAATGATCGCATTGGTTGCGCCCATCGCATTGCGCTTTTGGCATGGTGCTTCCACAAGCCCCGCAATCGGATCGCAAACGAGTCCGAGCATATTGGCAATCGCAAACGAACCAGCGTCGAGCGCTTGCTCTGGCGTTCCACCAAAAAGTTCGGTGATTGCGCCTGCTGCCATTGCCGCCGCCGACCCAATCTCCGCTTGGCAACCACCCTCTGCACCCGAGACCGTGGCATTTCTCGTCACAATGTATCCAAGCGCCCCAGCCGTGAGTAGCGCATAGAGCATCTGGTCATCCGAAAATCCATGCTCCTCCTGTAGCGCAACAAAAGCCCCAGGGATCACACCCGACGAGCCCGCCGTCGGTGCAGCAACAATCAATCCCATCGACGAATTTTGTTCGAGCACTGCCATCGAGTAGGCGATTACTTTTTGAAAAAATTTACCAGAGATTGGACTTTGCGCCTTCATCATGAGAATTGCTTCGCCACCGATGAGCCCGCCCATCGTCTTAAGTTTTTTCTCCAGCGGTCTTTGCGTCGATTTTTTCATAATTTGGTAGCTATGAAGCAATGCCGCAAGAATTTCTTCTTGCTTTTTGCCAAATATTTCTGCCTCACGCTCGAGCATCAGTTGCCCGATCGTGAGATTATGTTCTTTTGTTTTTTCGAGTAGCTGAACCGAGTCAGCAAAATCGTATTTTCTCATCAAGCTCATATTCCCCTACATTTCTATGATTCGTACGTCCAAAATATGCGGATTCAACTTGATGAGTTGCACCACATCTGGATTGATTTTTTCGTCCGCCTCAATGATCGTGCACGCCACCTTGCCTTTTTCCTCACGATAGGTTCGCATAAATGCAATGTTAATTCCCAGATTACCCAGCGTCGTCGTAATATGCGCAATCACGCCTGCATGGTCGATGTTGCTGATCAAAAGCGTGCTGTATTGCCCCGTGAACAACAACTCCACGCCGTCAATCTGCGTAATCTGCACATTGCCACCGCCGATCGACTCGCCCATCACTTCCATCGTTCGTCCATCGCTCGACTCAAGGCTCATCAACACCGTGTTCGGATGCACGTCTTTATTTTTTTCGTCCGTCGAAAAAGAAAACTCAAGTCCACGCTCTCTTGCGATCTCAAACGAATCTCGAATGCGTTCATCCTCCGTCCCAAATCCCATAATTCCAGCAAGCAGTGCACGATCCGTTCCATGTCCTTTGTAGGTTTTGGCAAAAGAGCCGTATAGTACAAAGTCCGCTTTCACCACATCGCCCTGCATCATTTTGTATGCGAGTGCAGCAATACGAAGCGCGCCCGCCGTATGCGAACTCGATGGACCAATCATATTCGGCCCGATCACATCAAACAAAGAAATATCTTTCATTTTTCCCTCTATGCTCTCTTGAAATGTATGCTCTTCCAATGTATGAAAATATTCTCCAACAAAATATTTGTTCATCCCAAATATTTTTGAATATCCCAGTCAAGAGTTTTTTGTTTATCTCAACAGTTTATCTTTCATCAACAAGATGAATGTTACCGCAATATTTTCTAAAAAATCCCCGAGCAATATGGACGGCTCATACCTACAACTCTCTACGACCCTCGAGCGCCTTGGTAATCGTCACATCATCCGCATACTCGATGTCACCGCCAACTGGCAATCCATGCGCTATTCTCGTCACCTTGATGCCGAGCGGTTTGATCAATCTTGCAAGATACATCGCCGTCGCTTCCCCATCGATCGTTGGATTGGTCGCCAAAATCACTTCCTCCAACTCACGATTTGCCATACGACTCATCAGTTCCTTGATTTTCAGCATCTCTGGCGTAATCGAATCCATCGGCGAAATTGTTCCGTGCAGCACATGATACATGCCATTGTACTCCCGAATCCTCTCCATTGCGGCGACATCTCGAGGGTCCTCCACCACACAGATGATCGACTTGTCTCTCGTGTGATTGCTACAAATTCCACACGGAGAAACATCCGTAATGTTGCAGCATTCCTCGCAATAAGTGATATTGTTTTTTGCTTGCAAAATCGCTTCTGCAAGCGAAACAACATCCTTGTCCGCCATATGAATAATATGAAAGGCAAGTCTCTGCGCCGTTTTACGACCCACGCCCGGCAAATGTGCCAGATTCTCAATCAGATTATCAATATGATTCGAAAAACTTTGCATTAGAACAACCCCGGGATTCCCATGCCACCAGTGATTTTGCTCATCGAAGAATTCGCAAGCTCATCCACTGAGTCAAGCACTTGATTCACCGCCGAGAGTAGCATATCCTCGAGCGTTTCCACATCCTCAGGATCAAGCACCTCAGGATTTACCTTGATCGACAAAATTTGTTTTGCACCATTCGCACGAGCAACTACTGCGCCGCCGCCAACCGATGCCTCCACTTCTTTTTGTGCAAGCTCCTCCTGCGCCTTTTGCATATCACGCTGCATTTTTTGCGCCTGCTTGAGCATTTGATTCATATTTCCTCCTGGCATTCCTCCAGGAAATCCACCACGTTTTGCCATAATTCCTCCTCAGCCAAAACAACTTTATTTCTAACAATATATTCTATCACAAAAAGAAAGTCTTTTGTTAAAATTGTTGTAGCAAAAAACTCTACGCATGGTAAAGCCTCGAGAAAGTTCCCTTTGACGATCGAATACGAAGTTTAGTCCATGAATTTTTCGATCTTCATGGATCGCAAAAATTCCAACCGAATCTTTAACGTTCTGCTTTAGAGTGCCCTATCTCTTTGTGAATTTGCTGTAAAAACAAAACCGCTGCGGCCACAGCGGTTTTGTTTTAGGTATTAACTAAGGAAATGATAATCAAATATCTATTTTTTATGTTTTTATAAGAAATCCAGTAAAATCAGTGATATTTGCTGCATCTTTCCGTTTCTGATTTATGGAATAATATGGGTGTTTACAAATTTTTTCTGCCGTTTTTCTGCCGTCATATGAAAAATTTTTGCTTCTTTCTAAAATATTTTTGCAAAATGTATTGACTTT
>JBHBDS010000134.1:0-6996 GCA_041784625.1 Filifactoraceae bacterium | reverse complement strand
CGGATATTCTTTTTTCAGCAGAAGTAATTCCTGCTTCATATTGAATCTTATTATATTAGTTTTTATAAAAAAGTCAACGCTTTTTTGCTGAATTGTAAAAAATTTTTTTTACAATCTGAAAAGAAAACGATTCCTGCGCAAAATGTGTTTGCAGCGCAAAAACAATTGGATAATCATAGGTTATTTTGGACATGATCGTTCGGGAAGATATCGTCCTTGCGACTACACAATCGAATCTCGTGAGAAGTCGGTAATATCGTTCACCAATTTTTCGTAGATTGCTTTGACGGAATCTCTGCTAGAGAGGCTTCGAAGCTCTGCGTCAGTCATCCCGATGAGCTCATGGAACTCCACGATTCCGTTTGGTGTTTGAAGTGTCTCAACGGTTGGATCTTTGACGACAATAAATCCTGTCAGCTTGGATTTTTGATACAAGTCAATCCCCTCGGTCTGTCCCGTGTATAGGAATTCGTTCGGACCAAATATCGCACCCTCTGTAAAAGTGATTCTTGCAACAAATTGTAGCAGACCGCAAATGCTGTGGATTTCTTTTTCTTCATCCATTTCATTATCGTGGAATCCTTTTTTCAGCTTGAATGTCAGCTCATAACCAAATCCGCTATACTCTGGATCATCGGATTCCTTTTCGTACAATTCGCTCTGTCCAAATGTGACAAAATGCCAGTGATCTCCAGCGTCATAAACGCTGATTCCATCGAGCGGATCGTTTCCTCCAATTCTCCATCTGAGCAGCGTCCCATAATGCTTTGGATCCGTTTGCCCAGGATAAACTCTCAAAAATTCTTGCTCAATCGCATCCCAGCCTACCGTACTAGCCTCCTCTGAACTCTCCTCGGAAACATCCGTAGCTACAGTCTCCTGCTGTTGTCCCATCTTTTGTTCTTGTTCGTGTTTTTTCTCTTCTTTTTTCTTGAAAAAATCAAATAATCCCATCTTTTTTTCCTCTTCGAATGATATTTTAACAATTATATCACAAAGCGTTTTGCTTGTGTTAACATTTCTATTAATTTATTGTATAATACAAATGTTGTCATTCCCAGACCGACAAGGAAAGGGGGTGAACTAATGGAATTCCTATATACCTTTTTTTATATCCATCGGAGCAGATGTTGCTAGCTACTTCATTTGCAAATGGCTAGATGGATATTTCAAAAATGACAACTAGCCTAAATGAAAAGCCACGGAGAGGCACCTCCGTGGCTTTTCGATTGTGTCCTAATGGACCTATATACCTTTTAGCTAAAAACATTCTATCACACATTTTGACTTTTTTCAAGTTTTGTGTACGAACGCTTCCATTCATAATTATTTTTTTCTTTCAAACAATCGATTTATTCGTTGATCGTTTTTTCTCCCAACGATTGTTCATTCGATCTATCTTTTTGCATTGATTCGATTGATTGCCTTTTTGAGCTGATGTTCGAGTAATTTGATCTCGACATCGTCGCTCGTTTTTTGAAGTGCTTGCTCGGCTTTTTCTTTTGCACGTTCCGCTCGGTCAAGGTCAATTTCATCTGCAAATTCTGCTGCATGAGAAATAATGGTCACTTGATCCTTGTCAACTTTCAAAAGCCCGCCTGCGAGTGTCAGTTCTCGATGGCTTCCATTTTGTTTGATGGATGCTTTGCTGACAACGAGATTTGCTACAAACGGAAGATGGTTGGCAAGAACCATCAATTCTCCCTCCGTGGTTCGAGCAATAATCCCTTCGACCTTGTCTTCAAAAAACAGTTTACTCGGAGTTACGATACGCAAATTGAATTCGCTCATCTTAGTCCTCCTTTTTAGCTTTCTCCAATGCTTCCTCTATGGTTCCCACGAATAGGAACGCAGACTCTGGCACCGCGTCATGTTTTCCATCAAGGATTTCTTTGAATCCACGGATGGTTTCTTTCAGCGGAACATATTTTCCTTCCATTCCAGTAAATTGCTCTGCAACCGTAAATGGTTGAGATAGGAAGTTTTGGATTTTTCTTGCTCTTGCTACCGTCGTTTTGTCTTCGTCGGATAGCTCGTCCATTCCTAGAATCGCAATAATATCTTGGAGTTCTTTGTATCGTTGCAATGTGGACTGTACCGCACGAGCCACTTCGTAATGCTCAAGTCCCACAACATCTGGCGAAAGGATTCGCGAGTTGGAGTCCAGTGGATCGACCGCTGGATAGATTCCAAGCGATGCAATGCTACGGGAAAGTACCGTCGTCGCATCCAGATGGGCAAAAGTGGTCGCTGGCGCCGGGTCGGTCAAGTCATCCGCTGGTACATAAACCGCTTGAACGGATGTGATTGAACCAGTCTTGGTCGAAGTGATTCGCTCTTGAAGCGCACCCATTTCGGTCGCCAGTGTTGGCTGATATCCTACCGCCGATGGCATACGTCCAAGCAACGCCGATACCTCAGAACCCGCTTGTGTAAATCGGAAAATGTTGTCGATGAACAGCAGTACGTCCTGTCCTTCTTTATCTCTAAAATATTCCGCCATGGTCAGTCCCGAAAGTCCAACCCTCATCCTTGCTCCTGGCGGTTCATTCATCTGTCCGTATACGAGTGCCGTCTTGTTGATAACGCCCGATTCAATCATTTCGTTGTAAAGGTCGTTTCCTTCTCTCGTACGCTCACCAACACCGGAGAATACGGAGATTCCGCCGTGCTGTTTCGCAATATTGTTGATCAGCTCCATGATGATTACGGTTTTTCCTACACCCGCACCACCGAAGAGTCCGATTTTTCCTCCCTTGAGATATGGAGCAATCAGGTCAACGACTTTGATTCCTGTCTCGAGAATTTCAGTCCCAGTTTCTTGATCTTCGTAGCTTGGTGCTGGACGATGGATTGGCCATTTTTCTTCTGTCTCTGGATTTGGTTTGTTATCCACCGCCTCGCCGAGCACGTTAAAGATTCTGCCGAGCGTTTCTTTTCCAACTGGAACGGCAATCGCTTTGCCTGTGTCCACCGCATCCGTATTACGAACAAGCCCATCCGTCGAGCTCATCGCAATACAGCGCACGACATCATCGCCGATATGCTGCGCAACCTCAACCACAAGTTTTTTGCCGTCAAGGTCGATTTCTATTGCATTCAACAGGTTTGGTAGCTCGCCTTCCGCGAAACGAATATCGACAACCGGGCCGATAATCTGCACTACCTTTCCTACATTTTTGTTCATTCTTCTCCTCCTTATCCTTTGATAAGATTATTGTAGAGCCTCAGCTCCACCGACAATTTCCGAAATCTCCTGCGTAATCGCTGCCTGTCTTGCACGGTTGTATTGCAAGTTCAGACTCTCGATCATCTCGTTCGCATTGTCGGTTGCGGACTCCATCGCAGTACGTCGCGCGCCCTGCTCTGCTGCATAAGCGTCTACGATAGTCGAAAATACAATTCCCTCCAAATATCTTGGCACCATCTGATGGAAAACCGCTCCAGGTGATGGCTCATAATCGAGCTGTGAAGCTTTTGCTCCTTCTCTCGCTTCTGCCACGAGCGGAAGAAGTTTTTTGACTCTTGGTACTTGTGACAAGGACGAAACAAATTCTGTGTAACAAATATACGCCTCGTCAATTTCCTTTTTGTCAAAAGCATCGAGCACGTACGCTACGATATCTCCCGCATCGACAAAGTTGATATTCTCTGCAATGTGTGGAAATTTTGCAATGATGTCATAGCCACGTTTTGCAAAATACTCTTGGGATTTTCTTCCGACGCAAATCAGCTTAGGATTTTTTCCTTGCATCTCTTGCACCGCGGATTTGAGCAGATTGGTGTTGTAACCGCCAGCCAACCCTCGATCGCCCGCAACGACGATAAAGAGCGAATTTTTGACTTCTCTGCTCAGTGTATATGGTGAATCCGAAATTTTTGTATGAAGTAATATGTCATCGATGGTCTCAGAAATGATATTAAAGTATGGTCTCGACTGCTCCACTTTTTCCTTCGCTCGTCGAAGTTTTGAAGATGCAACCAGCTCCATGGCTTTTGTGATCTGCTTCGTACTCTCGACACTTTTGATGCGTCGCTTGATGTCCTTCATGCTTCCGCCTGCCATGCGTTACCTCCTTTGACTATCTTCCTGCCAAAAAACTTTTTGTAAAGTCGATTAGTGCCTGCTTGAGCACCGCCTCATTCTCTGCGGAAAGTTCTTTGGTCGCTTTGATTCCCTGAGCAACCTCTGGATGAACATCATCCATATGACGATAGAATTCTACTTCGAACTCTTTGATTGCCTCCACTGGAATATCCTTGAGATATCCGTTGTTCACCGCATACATAATCATTACCTGATGCTCTACCGAAATTGGAGAAGCATTTGGCTGTTTGAGAACCTCCACGATACGCTCGCCTTTTGCAAGTCTCGCCTTGGTGTCCTCGTCTAGGTCGGATCCAAATTGTGCAAAGGCTTGAAGTTCTTTGTATTGTGAATAAGCAAGTTTGAGTGTTCCTGCAACTTTTTTGATTGCCTTAATCTGTGCGTTACCACCAACCCTTGATACTGAAATCCCTGGGTTTACCGCTGGACGAACGCCCGAGTTGAACAAGTCGGTCTCGAGGAATATCTGGCCATCTGTGATGGAAATTACATTCGTTGGAATATATGCCGATACGTCGCCTGCTTGCGTCTCGATGATTGGCAGTGCAGTCAGCGAACCGCCACCCATTTCGTCCGAAAGTTTTGCCGCTCTCTCAAGAAGTCTCGAGTGCAGATAGAAAACGTCTCCCGGATACGCCTCACGACCCGGTGGTCGTCTAAGTAGAAGCGAAAGCGAACGATATGCCACCGCATGTTTGGACAAATCGTCATAGATGCACAGAACATGCTTGCCCTTGTGCATAAAATATTCGCCCATCGCACAGCCAGAGTATGGCGCAAGATATTGCAGCGGCGCAAGCTCAGATGCCGTTGCCGATACAACAATCGTGTAGTCCATCGCTCCATTTTTTTCCAAAATATCTGCAATTTGAACAACCGTCGAACGCTTTTGTCCAATCGCAACATAAATACAGATTACATCGCCACCTTTTTGATTCAAGATCGTGTCGATTGCAATCGTCGTTTTTCCTGTTTGACGGTCTCCGATGATCAGCTCCCGTTGTCCTCTACCAATTGGAATCATCGCATCGATCGCCTTGATCCCTGTTTGTAGCGGCTCAAAAACAGATTTTCTTTCAATAATTCCAGGTGCGATCGTCTCTACTGGTCGAAACTCTGTGGTTTTGATTTCACCTTTGCCATCGATTGGCTGTCCGAGCGCATTGACCACTCTACCCAGCATCGCTTCACCAACTGGAACTTGAACAATATTTCCTGTTAGACGTACTTCATCGCCCTCTTTGATCTCTTCGTCCGAACCGAGCATTACCGCTCCGACACTTTCCGACTCAAGATTCAGCGCCATGGCATATTCTCCGTTGGCAAATTGCAATAGCTCACCTGCCATACATTTTTCTAGCCCATGGATTCGTGCAATACCATCTCCAACCTGCATTACGCTGCCAACGTCGGATACTTCGAGCTTTTTATCATAATTTTTGATTTGCTCCTTGATGATTGCACCTATTTCTTCAGGTCTTAGATTCATCTATTTCTCACATCCTCGCTCTACTATTTACTAAGTTCCGCCTGCAGCGATTTTAGACGACTGCTCACGCTTGCGTCCATCGATTTTTCGCCCATACGGATTTTCATACCACCAATAATATTTTTATCGATCAAATTATTCAGCTCGACCTTTTGATTGAGTTTTTGCTCTAGATTTGCAGTGAGCCTTTGCTTTTGCTCCTCGTCCATCGGCACTGCGGTAACCGCCTCAACATAGACGATTCCTAGGTGCGTTCGAAGTAGTTTTTTGTATTCTTTTGCCACTTCGCTCAGATATGCCGCTCGACCATTGCCAATCAATACTTTGATAAAATTTTTGGTTGTCTTTTGAATTTTGTCCCCAAAAATATTGTCAATCGATTGGATTTTGTCCTCCTTTGCAATCTGCGGAGAAGTCAAAAAAGTTTTGTACTCTGGATTTTGGTCCAAAATCTCAGCAATATCCGCCAGCTCTTGCCCAATCTCTTCCAGATGGTTTTCCTCAAGCGCAAGGTCAAACAGAACAAGGGTATAATTGCTTGTTACTAGCTCGACCATGTTCCCTCACCTATCTCATTGATAACTTCATCGATGAGGCCCTTGCTCGACTCTTGGTCGATGGTTTTGCCGATAAGTTTTTCGGTCGCAAGTACCGCCATATCCGCCACCTCGCCTTTGAGACTGCGAAGCGCCTTATCTTTTTCCAATTCAATATCCTTCAGTGCTCGTTCCTTCATCTTCGCCGATTCGCTTTGTGCCTGCTCCAAAATTTCATCCGCACGCACTTGAGCCGTCTGTCTTGCTTTGTCCACAATTTCCTTGCTCTCCACTTGCGCGTTGGCAATTCGGTTGCTATACTCTGCTAGCATCGCATCCGCTTCTGCATTTTTTTGCTCTGCCTGCTCGATGGAGCTTGCAATCTCTGCACTTCGTTTTTGTGAGAAGTTGCGCACTTTTTCAAAAAGGAACTTTCTTAGAAACAAAAATAATATTGTCGTGTTGAGAATCTGAAAGATAATCGTCTGTGCTTGAATGCTAATTAAACCTTCCATTGTTTCTCTCCTTTCTTGTATTTACCAAATGGTCTATACAAATGGATTCGCAAACAATAGAATAAGTGCTACAACCAGACCGTAAATACCCGTTGTTTCCGCAACCGCTGCTCCAAGTAGCATCGTACGAACGATATCGCCTTGTGCCTCAGGCTGTCTACCTACCGCCTCAGCACCTTTACCCGCTGCATAACCTTGTCCGATACCAGGCCCGATCCCTGCGATCATCGCAAGACCTGCACCAATTGCTGAACATGCCATAATTAACTCTTTTCCAGTAATATTTTCCATCGTAAAAATCATCCTAAGTAATTAAAATTAATCCATCGCTCCTGAGATGAAAATCAT
>JBHBDS010000133.1:0-12947 GCA_041784625.1 Filifactoraceae bacterium | reverse complement strand
CATGGAGAGCGATTTGATTTTACTTTGGTAAAAACTTTTCCGCTCTATCTGATTGTGCACAAAGACCATCCGCATTCCAAAGAAAAAAATGTTTCTTTTTCTAAACTCAAAGATGCGCGAGTTTTGATGCCTGACAAAAATTCCTACTTTCATAAAATGGTTTCGCACTATGCAAAGAAAAATAATTTCAAACTGCAATCAGCGTTTGAATCATCCGATGCCAATCAGCTGATTTCGCTCGTGAACAAAGGACGAGGAATCACCATCAATGTTGAAAAGATGGTGGATCGATCAATCTACGAAAATGTAGTGCTCGTGCCATTTGATGATGAAAGCATCACATGGAGCATCGCCTTCATTTATCAAAATTTTGATGCACTGAGTGCAACAGCGAAGAAATTTATCCGATTTATTGTGGATTCGGTGGAGTAGTCAAATTTTTTTGGATGAATTTTTCAAGATTATCAGCGGCTTGCTTTTATTATTTTGCGCTGCTTTTCAGAACAATAATTTCAACTTGGAAAAAAATATTTTGAAAAAAGTGTTGACAAAGAATTTTTGTTGGTGTATCATTCTCATCAAGTTACAAAAGCGATGACGCAGAGAAAAGTTTTTCAGACGCATTCAGAGAGTCGATGGTTGGTGCGAATCGATTGCAGAGAAAATCGTAATATACACTGCTGAGCTGGCGGTTGAATCAAGTAGACTGGCACGGAGGTCCCCGTTATCGGACGAGAGATTGTTAGATCTTGGAGATGGTCGATTTGACCAATTAGGGTGGTACCGCGGATTTTCGCCCCTATGTGCTTAGGCATGTAGGGGCTTTTTATATACCACAAAGATCTTGCTCTCATTTCAAAATTCAAAGTGAAAAAGGAGAAAGAAAAAATGATTAGCCCACAAGAACAATTGTTGATTATCAAAAAAGGAGTCCACATGATGGTGGATGAGGACGAGCTACTCGCAAAGCTCGAAAAATCGGTTGCGACAAACAAACCGCTGAATATTAAATTGGGTCTGGATCCATCGGCGCCAGACATCCATCTCGGACACAGCGTCGTTCTGAGAAAAATGCGCCAGATGCAGGATCTCGGACACAACATCACGATCATCATCGGCGACTTCACTGGAAAAATTGGCGACCCGAGCGGCAAGGCGAAAGGAAGAAATGCGTTGACTGAAGAGCAAGTGCAAGCGAATGCAAAAACCTACTGCGACCAGATTTTCAAAATTCTCGACATCGACAAAACCGAAGTGGTGCGCAACAGCGAATGGCTTGCGAAGCTGACTTTTGAAGATGTGGTGCGACTCGCAGGCAAAACGACGGTCGCAAGAATTTTGGAGCGAGACGATTTTAAGAGCCGCTACGAGAACCAAACGCCGATTGGCTTGCATGAATTTTTCTACCCATTGATGCAAGGCTACGATTCGGTGCACCTCAAAGCGGATGTAGAGCTCGGCGGAACGGATCAGACCTTCAACATTTTGTTCGGGCGTACGATGCAAAAAAGTTTTGATATGGAAGCACAGATTGCGATCTTTATGCCGCTATTAGAAGGACTCGATGGCAAAGAAAAAATGAGCAAAAGCCTTGGCAACTACATCGGCATTGACGAGCCAGCGGAAGTTATGTTCAAAAAGACGATGGAAGTTCCTGACGAGCTGATCATCCGCTACTTTGAACTCGTGACCGATGTGCATCCGAGAGAAGTTGATGCGATCAAGGCAGAGCTAGAAGCAGGCGCAAATCCTCGAGACATCAAACTGAGATTGGCAGAGACGATCACGTCGCTATACCACTGTCCAGAAGATGTGGAGAAAGCAAAAAAATTCTTTGAAACCGCATTTTCGAAAAAAGAAATTCCAGATGAAATTCCTCAAATAAAAATTGGAAAACCAAGCATCACGCTGATGGAACTCAGCGAATTGCTCATCAAAGAAGGATTTGTCCCAAGCAAGAGTGAGCTGATTCGATTGGTCAACCAAAGCGGCGTACAGCTCAACGAGGAAAAAATTTCGACCACCGACATCGAGCTAAAATCTGGAGACAATCTAAGAATCGGTAAGAAAAAATTCGTGCAGATAGTGGAATAACAAAAAATATCCCAAAATTGCTAACAAAAAACAGATCTTGTGTAATTCGTTGCGCAGGGTCTTTTTTTTTGGGGAAAGATTCTTGTGTGAAAATGTTTTAAGCCTGTGCCGTCCACCAAACGATTAGACCAGAAAATATAATAACTGGGGGAGGTCTTTTTATGGCAGAAAAAAATTTCAAGCAGGAAGAATGTAGATTGCTTTAGAGCGTGGCAGTACAAATTTTTCGCACAAAGGGATTTTCTTATGTAAAAATTAAATTTTTCCTGTAGAAATCGTGCATTTTCCATCAAATATTTCTTTTTGCTTGTAATTGTGGTATTCTCTTAGAAGAATATTTTGAAGGAGCAATTATGCAATACGATAGAGAACAAAAAATCGCAGAGGAGCTACTTTCCCAAAACGACAAGGATTTCAATCAGAGAGTGTATTCGAGCAAATTTACAAAAATTCTCGGAGCACTTTTTGTTTTGTGGACGATTTTCCAAGTGTATTTTAATTTATTTGGCGGCTTGGATGCGATCACATTCCGTGCGTATCATGCGATGTTTTTGCTCGGGTTTACTTTTTTGGTTTTTCCTCTTGGTAAGGAAAAAAAGACGAGAGATTTTCCACCGATCGTGGATATGATTGCCTTTGTGCTGGCGGTTGGCAGTATGCTGTACATGGTGCTGAATTACCATAGAGTGGCGATGAGCGGCGGCTTTTTGACAAACATGGATCTTATTGTCGGCGGAGTCGGAATCCTCGTGGCGATTTATGGAGGGTATCGTGCGAGCGGAAATTTGGCAATTCTTGCCGTGATTTTCCTTAGCTTCAATCTCTGGGGGAAATTTGTGCCAGGCGTTCTCGGGCATTCAGGTTTTACCATTCGTCGGATTATCAGCCATATGTTTTGGGGCAGCCAGGGAATTTTTGGGATTGGCATCGGCGTTTCGGCGACATATATTTTTTTGTTTGTGCTCTTTGGCGCTTTTCTCAAACGCAGCGGTTTTAGCAATTTTCTCAACGATCTTTCGCTGACTCTGGTAGGAAATTCGCCAGGTGGACCGGCAAAAGTTGCCGTGGTTGCATCGGCACTGTTGGGGATGATCAATGGCTCTGCGGTGGCAAATGTTGCAACGACTGGCACGATTACGATTCCGATGATGAAAAAGACAGGGTATTCCAAAGAATTTGCTGCAGCGGTCGAAGCGACGGCGTCCACAGGCGGACAGTTTGCCCCGCCGATTATGGGTGCGGTGGGCTTTGTGATGGCAGAGTATCTTGGTGTCTCGTACACAGCAGTGATGCTTGCGGCGATTATTCCTGCGTTTTTGTACTATCTTGGCGTGATTTGCTCCGTGCATTTTGAGGCAAAAAAGCTGGGCCTCAAGGGAATCGCCAAAGAAAATATTCCTGATGCAAAAAAATTGTTGAGAGAGCAGGGACATCTTTCGCTTCCGCTTTTTGTGCTCGTTGGCATGATGATCGCAGGATTTACACCGCTGTATTGTGGCATCGTGGCGATTTTTGCGACCGTAATCTCTTCCTATATTAAGGAAGAAACAAGGATGAGCCTAAGCGATATTTACGAAGCGATTGTCGAGGGAGCATCGGGCGCCATTTCGGTCGGAATGTCTTGCGTGATGATCGGACTGATAATCGGCACAGTTTCGCTCACGGGGCTAGGGCTGTCGTTTGGTCAGCTCGTGCTCAAAGTGGTCGGCGATGGACAGCTTTTTCTCGGCGGGTTGATGGTGATGATTATGAGCACGATTCTCGGGATGGGTGTGCCGGGAGTTGCGGCATATATTATTGTAGCGACGGTTTCTGCACCAGTTCTCATTCAGTCGGGAGCAACACCGATTGCGGCGCATTTGTTTTGCCTGATCTATGCTTGCTTGTCCAATATTACGCCGCCAGTTGCGATCAGCTCTTATGTTGCGTCGGGGATTGCGGGCTCGAATCAGACCAAGACGTCGCTTATTGCGATCAAACTTGGGATCACAGGATTTATTATTCCGTTTTTCTTTTTGGACAATCCCGTGATGCTGATTGGCACAGATAGCGTGCACCTTGCAGAAATCATTCGCTCATTCGTCACGGCGAGCGTTGGCGTGGTGTGTATTTCGGCAGCGATGGAAGGAATGCTCTTCACAAAACTCGGAATGCTACCAAGAGGAATTTTGCTCCTCGTGGGATTTTTGGCGATAGACCCGAGCTGGCAGACGGATTTGGCAGGGATTGTTTTGCTGGCGGCGGTGATTTTTGCTCAATGGAAAAATCGAAATTTGACAGGGAGAAAAATATGAAAAAAATTATTGCGATAATGATGACGGGACTTTTGCTAGTTGGCTGTGGCTCAGGTAATTCAGCAGACGGTGATAAGGCAAAAACAACAATCAACATTCCTACCGCAGCGACGACGGGCGCGCTTTATCCGCTCGGTTCATCCATTGCGACGCTGTGGAACGAAAAAGTGCCAAACATCCGTGCAAATGCCCAAGCGTCCAACGGCGGGATTGAAAATCTCAATCTTTTGCAGCAAGGTGAGGCGCAGGTCAGCTTTGCGGTGGTGAGCAATGTGTATCAGTCCTATCACGGAGAAGAAAAATTTGAAGGTAGAGCAAACGAAAAACTCCGCATCATCGCTGGGCTTTACTACAATCCAAACCAAGTGGTTGTGAGCAAAAGCTCGGGAATCGAAAGTTTTGACCAAATCGCTGGTAAAAGTTTTGCAACAGGTGCACCAGGGAGCACGACGGAGGATGAGTCCAAATTGCACCTAACCGCAGCGGGCATCGCATACCCGGATGGAATCAAAGCGCAGTTTATCGGTTTCACTGAGGCAATTGATCTAATGCGCAACAAACAGCTCGATGGCGCATGGATTATGGCGGGAATCCCGACGGCTGCGGTTACTGAGATGACGACGACAGCCGACGGACGATTGGTGGCGATTCCAGACGACATCATCGCCAAGCTGCAGGCGAACTATCCTTGGTATGCAAAATATTTGATTCCTGCAAACACCTACAGCGGACAAAGCGAAGAGGTGCAGACAACAGCGATTAAGATGGCGATGTTTACCACGGCAGATTTGTCTGAAGAAGTGGTGTATGAATTGACCAAAGCATTTTGGGAAAACATCCAGCTGCTCCAAGAAAGCAATGCATCGCTCAAATCCGTCAGCGTAGAAAATGCAATCACCGATCTTGCAGAAATTCCGCTGCACGATGGCGCAATAAAATACTACAAAGAAATCGGCCTGCTGAAGTAAAATGACAAATTGTAACAAATTTGTCAAAAATAACAAGCTATGATAAGATTGTTTTAGGAAACGTTTTGAGAATAATGTTGAAGAGCTGAGCGAAAATAATTTTGCTACAATCATTTTACTAAATTTCAACGGAGTTTCAAAAATTATTTCGATCCAATTCGAAAGGAGAAGAACGATGAGAAAGCAATCGAGAAAGCAAATAATATTTTTGGCAATCGCTGTGTGCAGTATGATTTTGATGACCGCTTGTGGAGGCAACTTTCAATTTGCGGTGGTAAAGGATGAAGGACTCTCGCCGTTTGATTATTATCGAAATATCGAGTATGTGGCAGAAAAGATGAAACTTCAGACAGAGGGAGTTACCGTGATTTCATTCAACGCACCAAAAGAAGCAAGCGAGATGAAATTTCGAATCCAGGATTTGAACGAAAATGGGCAGTGGGAAGAATATGGTGTCGGTTCAATCATTCTCGAGCCCGAAAGAGAAATTGCGCCCAAACTAAAAGGAAACTTTGGATGGAATTTTTATGGAGGGATCAAAGCAATACACGTTGAGATGGGAAAAGACGTCCTTTATACACTGAATGCGCCCGATTTGGAAATTCCTAGTCACAACCAAGCAATGCAGATTTACCTAAGTGGAAACCGTTCCATTGAGCTTGGTGAAGAAATTCCAGTTTTCATTACGATCTACAATAATGGAGAGGAAGAAAATAACTTCGAGCTCGACGATTATTATTCACCAGAAGTCTTTGAGGGACTGGATGTTGTTCGAGTGGTGACCGTGGAATTTGCGGAGTAATTTTTTCTTGACAACACATTGGGTTTATAGTAAAGTATATTGGTAAAACCATATTTACACCAATCTATGTTATGGAATAGATCCTTCTAGATTTACGAGTATATAGGAGGCACATTATGAGAGTAAAAGTGACGTTGGCATGTCAAGAGTGCAAACAAAGAAATTACAACACGATGAAAAACAAGAAAAACAATCCAGACAGAATCGAGATGGAAAAGTATTGTAAGTTCTGTAAAAAGCACACTACGCATAAGGAAACTAAATAGTTATCGAAAGGTGTGATTGAATGCAAGCATCAACAGAAAAATTTTCTCTAGGAAAATTCCTCGGGGAAGTAAGAGCAGAACTGAAGAAAGTTCACTGGCCGACAAGAAAAGAACTGACTAGCTATACGACAACCGTATTGCTAACAGTATTTATTTTGTCCGTTTTCATTTTTGCAATTGACAAAGTAGTATTTGCTGCTCTGCAATTGATTATGGGAAGTTAGGTGATTTTCTTGAGTAATCAAGCACAATGGTATGTAGTTCATACCTATTCTGGACATGAGAACAAAGTAATGGCGACCATCGACAAGGCTCGCAAAAACCGCGGCATGGAAGATATTATCCAAAAGGTAATGGTTCCGATGGAAGAGGTTGTTGAAGTCAAAGATGGCAAAGAAAAAGTGAAGCAACGAAAAATTTTCCCGGGTTACTGCTTGGTGAAGATGATCGTTACCGACGAATCGTGGTATGTCGTAAGAAATACCAAAGGAGTGACAGGTTTTGTTGGACCAAACTCCAAACCGGTTCCACTCACACAGGAAGAAGTTGACAACATGGGGCTTGAAAAAGAAATGCGCCAAGTTTACAGCTTTGGAGTGGAAGTTGGCGATAAGGTAGAGATTTTGACAGGAGCTTTCATGGAATTCGTTGGCACCGTTACGGAAATTGAACCGAAAGAAGGCATTGCGAAGGTTCAAATTTTTATGTTCGGAGATCGAGAAACCATTCTAGATCTAGAAATTTCTCAAATAAAAAAAGTAGATTAAAAATCAGAAATGGGAGGTGTCATTAAATGGCTAAAAAAGTAATTGGGCAGATTAAGCTTCAAATACCAGCTGGAAAAGCAACTCCAGCACCACCGGTAGGACCAGCTCTGGGACAGCACGGAGTAAACATAATGGAGTTCACAAAGCAGTATAATGCAAAAACTGCGGATCAAGCAGGATTGATTATACCAGTTGTTATTACTGTATATCAAGATCGATCGTTCTCTTTCATAACAAAGACTCCACCGGCAGCAGTTCTTATCAAAAGAGCAGCAAAAATCGAATCCGGATCAGGAGAGCCTAATAAGAAAAAGGTGGCAAAAATTACATCAGCTCAAGTAAAAGAGATCGCAGAGCACAAAATGCCAGATCTAAACGCAGCTTCAATCGAGGCAGCAATGAGCATGATCGCTGGAACAGCAAGAAGTATGGGAATAGTTGTAGAAGATTAATTCTATTTACTATATAGATTGGTGGGAGGAAATTACCGTTATTACCACAAAGGAGGAACATAATATGGCTAAACTACCTAAGAAGTATCAAGAAGCACTTAAAAAATATGACAAGACAAACCTTTATGTAGCTTCTGAGGCATTAGGAATAGTATGTGATATTGCATCGGCTAAGTTCGATGAAACAGTTGAAGCGCATATCAAACTTGGAGTTGACTCAAGACATGCGGATCAACAAGTTCGTGGTGCAATTGTATTGCCACACGGAACAGGAAAAACAAAAAGAGTACTTGTTTTTGCAAAAGGCGAAAAAGCGAAAGAAGCAGAAGAAGCTGGAGCAGAATTTGTTGGCGCTGAGGATATGGTTGCAAAAATCCAAGGCGAAAACTGGTTTGAATTCGACGTGGTTGTTGCTACACCAGATATGATGGGCGTAGTTGGACGACTTGGTAAGGTACTAGGACCAAAAGGACTTATGCCAAACCCTAAATCAGGAACAGTAACCTTTGATGTTGCAAAAGCAATCGAAGAAATCAAAGCAGGTAAAGTTGAGTACAGACTAGACAAAACAAATATCATCCACGTTCCAGTTGGCAAAGTTTCGTTTGGAAAAGACAAACTAAAAGACAACTTCTTCGCACTCATCGATGCAGTTATCAAAGCGAAGCCAGCAGCGGCGAAAGGTCAGTACATCAAATCCGTAACATTCGCAAGCACTATGGGACCAGGCGTAAAAGTAAATCCTGTAAGAGTAAGCGAATAATACTTGACAGATTGCGGTCGATATAGTAGACTGTATAAAGTTGAAAAGTAAATATGCTGTAGACAGTAGGTGACCATAAATCCTACCGAGGTAACTGATAAAGAGTGAAGAGCCTTGTTATGTCTATTGCATACAAGGCTTTTTTGATGCACTACGAAAGAAGGAGGTACACATGTCAAAAGCGATTGAATTAAAACAAGGCGTTGTTTCCGAGATCGTTGATAAAATGCAAAGAGCACAATCGATTGTAGTTGTTGACTACAAAGGTGTGACTGTAGAGCAAGCAACAAATCTTAGAAATAAATTTAGAGAAGCAGGCGTTGACTACAAAGTTTACAAAAATACTTTGGTAAGACGTGCTGCGAGAGAGCTTGGCAAATTTGAAAAATTTGACGAGGAAAATCTTGTTGGAACAAATGCGATTGCATTCGGATTCGATGATGCAGTAGCACCAACAAAAATCATTGCGGACTTTGCAAAAGCAAATCCACAAGTGGAATTTAAGATGGGATATGTTGAAGGAGAATATTACGATGCAAAAGGGCTAGATGCTCTATCCAAAATTCCTTCAAGAGAAGAGCTTATCGCAAAACTTCTTGGAAGTCTTAAAGCACCAGTATCGAACTTTGTATATCTTGTTGACGCTCTTGCAAAAAAACAAGCAGAAGCAGAAGCATAATTATTAAAAACTAAAATTTGGAGGTAAAAGAAATGACTATAGAGCAAATCTTAGAAGCTATTGAGAACATGAAAGTTCTTGAACTAAACGAGCTAGTTAAAGCAGCAGAAGAAAAATTTGGAGTATCTGCATCTGCACCAGTTGTAGTAGCAGGAGCAGCAGGCGGCGGAGATGCAGCAGCTGAAGAAAAAACTGAATTCGACGTAGTTCTTACTGACGCTGGAGCATCAAAAGTTGGTGTTATCAAAGTTGTTAGAGGAATCACTGGTCTTGGACTTAAAGAAGCAAAAGACCTTGTTGACGGAGCACCTAAAACAGTTAAAGAAGGCGTTTCTGCTGACGAAGCGAAGAAAATCGTTGAAGAACTTGAAGCAGCTGGAGCAAAAGCTGAACTTAAATAGTTCCGAGGCAACTTCATATTGCAAATGTAAACTAAAACCGAGGGCGACCTCGGTTTTTTGTGTGCAAAAAATATTTTTTTTCACATCAAAGATTGATTTTTGCAGAAAACTTTTAGTAAACAGATAAGGAATTATTAAGAATTTAATTTTTCTCAACACAAATTGATACAATGTGTTTGGAAATAATTTTTGGAATATGTAAAATAATTTTCTCTATACGTTTTGAAAAAAGATTATTGTTTTGTAAAAATGACGTAGCGGATTAAGATTTGTCGGCTATTATCAAACTTTGTCATAATGTCGATATTAATACGAAAGAATGAAAAGGAGGAGAATATGCTGAGCAAATTCAAAGCTCCAAGAAGGGGAACGGCTTACAGCGCTGCCGGCAGTAAGTCGATAAAAAAAGAATTACTTGTTGCGTTACTACCATTTATTATTGTGTCAATGGTGATACTTTCTGCGCTGGGATATTTTAGCGCACAGCGAATCATTGAGAGCAATATTAATAAGGAACGTCAACAGAGCCTTTCGACCGCAATTGCAAAAATCGGGCAATCGCTCGACAACAACAAGAAAGTAGCCGAAGCATTGGCGATGGCGGTGGAAGCAAACAAAAACACAATGACCGATGAGAATTACGAAAAATTGTTGCCGTCACTCATTGCCAAAAACGATGAGACATTTGGCGGCGGAATCTGGTTTGAGCCATATACTTACGATTCAGAGATCGAATATTTTTCACCATATAGTATGCGTGAGAATGGCAAGATTCAATTTACTGCAAACTATTCGCTTGGCGATGGCGTTTACTACACCGAGCAGGATTGGTACACCAATGTAAAAGGTCAGTCTCGTGACGTGGTGTGGAGCGATCCGTACTTTGACGATTTTGTCAAAATTTCGATGGTCACTGCATCTTCGCCAATGTTTGATGAAAATGGAAAATTTTTCGGCGTGACGACGACGGACATCGATCTCACGCAGATGCAGGAGATGATTGCAAATCTCCAAAAAGGCGATAAAGAGCTTGCTTTTTTGATTGCGCAAGACGGGGTATATATCGCAGATCGTGATGACAGCAAGCCACTCAAAGCAAATATCACGCAGGAGCAAAATCAGAGCCTAGCGACACTGGGAAAAGAAATGATTTCTCAAAAAAATGGTGTTGGTAAGTTCAAAGGGGATGGTGAAACCTACAAAGTTTGGTACACCGAAGTGCCAGATGCAGGATGGATTTTGGCGATTGCGTCAGCGGAGTCAGCCTTGTATAGCAGCACCACATGGTTGGCGCTGACTTCAGCGTTGCTTTGTGTGATCATCTTGGCTGCGGTGACGATTCTGATTCTTCGCACCGTGGAGAAAAAAATCGTGAAGCCGATCTCTTCGCTGTCTGGATTGATGGACAATATTTCGCAAGGAAATTTTGCCATCGATATGAGTGCAAAAGTCGATAATGAGATTGGCGAGATGATGGAAAAGAGTGCGGGAAGTCTCCGAAACTACACGGCATATATCGAGGAAGCGTCGGACATTCTTGCGCTGATCTCGAGTGGAAATCTCGATTATGATTTGAAACTGAACTATGTCGGTGAATTTGGCAAACTAAAAAATTCGCTGGAGAAAATTCGTGAATCGCTCTCTGGAACGATTATGAGAATCGACGAATCTGCGGCGAAAGTGGATATGGGTGCATCGCAAGTGTCTTGTGGCGCACATGCGTTGGCGACCAGCTCGACGGAGCAGGCGGCGACGATCGAAGAGCTTAACGCTTCCGTAATCCAAATTGCAGAAAAAGCAGCGGACAATCTCGACAATGTACGCACGGCGAACGAATATTCCGAGCTTGCGGCACAGGGCATCGTTTCTGGAAATGATTTTATGAAATCGCTCGTCGAAGAAATGGATCGAATGAAACAATCTTCGGGCGAAATTGCAAATATCACTAAGACGATCGAGGACATTGCTTTCCAAACCAATATTTTGGCTCTCAATGCGGCGATCGAAGCGGCAAGGGCTGGCGCAGCGGGCAAAGGCTTTGCTGTTGTAGCGGACGAAGTGCGAAATCTTGCAGCAAAATCAGCAGAGGCAGCACAGCACACGGCGAAGTTGATCGAAAAATCGACCGAAACCGTGATGGAGGGAACCAAAATCGCAGAAAAAGCAGCGGTGGTTCTCCAAGAAATTCAACAAAAATACGATCTAGCAAACGAAAATATGAGCAAAATCGAAACGGCTTCCGAAAAACAAGCCGAAGCGATCGAACAAATTAAATTGGGCTTGTCACAGATTTCGTCCGTTGTTCAGAGCAATGCGGCAACCGCAGAAGAAAACTCGGCAACCAGCGAAGCGATGTCGGTACAGGCTTCGACGCTCAGACAGGAGATTGGACATTTTGTCATTGCTCGCAGCAGTAATTACTCAGCGCCATATGAAGCATCGCAAGCAAATTATGGGGAGACATCTTTTTCAACAAATGTTTCCCAAGAAAGCTACGCGTCACGCAACAATTACGACCCAAATCATGATTGGGCAGAAATGAATCCAACCTCGTTTGATCGACAGGGAGCGGAGCGAAATTCTTTTGAGTCCAAACCAAAATCGCCAAAATCAGAAAGTAATTTCTCCGATCAAAGCAGTTCGATGGACAAATATAAGGATCTTGATCCAATCAGCCGTCCGAATGACTGGAGTCACTCTGGGGCTGCGTATCAAGAACCTGAAGCATATTCATCGGCGTATGAGCGATCCGATTCGCTTGTTGGATCAGACAAATATTAGCTAGTAAAAATTTCTTTATGATCAAATTGGCTAGGGGGGAGGCTGATATTGATTAACAAGAAAAGAAAATTTGGGAAACCAAAAAGGATATTAAGGGAAGAGGGAGTGCTGCTTCGGCAGGCTCCCTCTTTGCATGCAAAATTTTATTCAAACCAAATTATTAAACAACCGATTTTCCATGCGATTCGACAAGTCAGATTTTTTTAGCCCAAATTTCTCGAGCAACATCTAGATTTATTGCAACCTTTTTCATATCTGTTTATATCATCAATTCCACAAAAACGCTGTTGCTGACTTCTCGTCCTTTTTGAGTAAGTGCGATGTGAGGGGAATGTGAGAGTGAATCGTCTGCATCGGAACATGCTTTGGATAATGGTGAGCCAAGTGAGTTTTCTTGATGGCAGACCTTTTCCATCTGCATAGAATTGCTGCTCAAAGTGAGTTTGTCGTGGTCATTGCGTTTTATGTTCGGTATCGACTCGATCCTCTGGAGCAGCCCATCCGCAATGAGTTTGTCGATGCTGCTGAAAACTTTTTTTCGAATCTCTTCTTGTTCTTCAACGGGACAAAATGAAATTTTCTGATCGATTTCGTCGATGGTGATGCCAACATTTTTGCGCAGTCCGAGGAAGAATAATTCGTTGAGCTGATCGATTTCACTGAGCTTTTCGATACTGTCT
>JBHBDS010000132.1:0-5501 GCA_041784625.1 Filifactoraceae bacterium | reverse complement strand
TCTTTTCGGTTCAATTCAACATATCGATCCATCAGCTGTTTTTCACTACCCATCATCCGACTGCTAAAATATTCCAGCGTCTCTTTCCCTCTCGAGGTGATTTTATAATGTATCTGCTCCAGTATCTCATGCTTTGTGATAAAATTCGACTCCTCGAGCTCCAGAAGATATTGCATAAAAGAAAAATACTCCATCAAATCATTTTGGATCAAACTCTGCGCCAAATTGAGCTCGGACACAGCCTCTCCAACCGCATTGAGGACATATAGAATATTTAGCTTGCTTTTTGTAATATCGGTTCTTTGGTCAAACATGGTCGCCTCCTAAAACAAAATATTCAGCATAAGAATGATCGTGAGAATCAAGTTGGCCGCCAAATAATAAAATCTCGGCAGTTGATACTGGACTTTTTCTGCCATCATCGCTTCTTTCAGCTCTTCTAGGCTAATAATCGATGTAATGTCTTTGCATTTGACGATAATCACTTTTTTTGTAATAAAGTTGAAGCTGTGCGATATGCTCGCCTCGCCATTTTCAAAATAAATCGTCGGCTTGCGATAGTAAGTATCGATTTGTCGCTTGCGGAAAATTTCTTTCACCACCAAATAAAATTCGTCCCAAGTCATATTATACATAAAGAACACATTATTCCTCAAGATGGCAGTAATCACAATGTACAATATGATCCCAAAGTAAAAAAGGTCGATCACTTCGTATCCATACTTGGTGTTAAATTTAATTGAAGCAGAAATCGGCTCCACAATGAGTGCCATAAAATAGATGGTAAAGCTGACCAACAAGTTGTCGTAATAGATTTTCTTCTTTGCAAAGGCATAAATTACATAACACATATTGGCAATCATCAGTCCCATCGCTGTGTAGCTTAATATTCTGCTAATCCCAATATTCCAAACTTGCTCGATCATGTCCCCTCCCAAATATTATTGAATTGTTGGAAATGTGATTGAAATTTTTGTTCCAACATTTTTTTCGGATTCTATCGTCATGCTCCCGTTGTGAAGTTTTACAATTTCATCGACCAATGCCAGCCCGATGCCGCTCCCCGGCGAATTGACATCTTCTTTGAAAAATTTTTCTTTGACTCGTCGAAGGTTCTCTGGTGAAATCCCAATTCCATTGTCCTCAATCACTAAATTGATATTATCCTCAAATGACTCAACCGTCAATATAATTTCAGCAGGTTCTGTTGCAAATTTGATCGAATTGGTAATCAAATTGATGAGAATTTGTCGCAAGCGATTTGCATCCCCGAGCATCGGCTTGTCCTCGCCACGCTGCACAAGCCGAAAATTGATTCCATTTGCCCTTGGTTGCATCTGTCGAAACACCGATGTCGCAATGTTGTTCAGCGACACAGGAGTTTTGTTCACTTTCATCTTGTGGGCTTCTAGGCGAGAAAAGTCGAGCAATTCTTCGACCAGTGCGCTCAATCGGTCTGCCTCAGAGCTAATTATTTTGAGCCCGATTTCCATACTGCTGCCCTCTTCCACATCATCACTGAGCAGCGTTTCTCCCCATCCCTTGATGGATGTTAGCGGCGTTCTTAGTTCATGCGAAATAGACGAAACAAAATCCCTTTTCATCTGATCGCTTCGCACAATTTCATTCGCCATCATATTTAGTGTATTGGATAATTCCCCGATTTCATCGTCATAAACTGGCTCTGAGGTGATATTGAAATTTCCTTTTGCCATCTCTCTCGCTACTGCAATCAATTTTTCAATCGGATACACAATGGAATGCGACAGCACGGCTGAAATAAAAATCAAAAGTAAGATCAACAAGAACGCAATCGAAATACTAGTGGCGTAGTATTGTCTGATCGTCTCATCAATCTTGGTCAGCGAGACGGTATATCTCACCACGCCATCTACCGAAGAATATCGCAATAGCGGCCTAGATGCAGACATGGTTCGTTCCTTGGTCAGTTGATCCACATTGGTTGAAACGATGATTTGATTTTGTAAAGCGCCAAGAACATCTTCTGTCTCGATTTTTTGTCCGATCTGGCCTCCGAGAGAATCCATCAGGACAACGCCCTCATTGTCCAAGGTCTGAACAAGATATTTTTTGTCCGAATCACCCAAAAAAGTATTGAACAAGAAATTGGATTTTCCTTCAACGCCTGTGTACTCTCCGTATTTGTTCAAAAACTCGGAGGCACTGCTCGCTTTTTCGGTGAGCAACTGTTTCACACCACCATAATAGTAATTGTTGAGAAAGATGACCAAAAAAATTTCTCCTAAAATGATGGTGATTGCCAAAATCGTTGCAAAGCTTATGATGATTCTGCTACGGATGGAGTTTTTGAAACGCAAAACAACGGAGCTTGTTGAAGAATTTTTTTCTCCGTTATGCATTATCATCCCACCTATAACCATAACCCCAAACCGTTTTTAGGTGTACAGGATTCGCAGGGTCTTCTTCGATTTTTTTTCGGATTCGACGAATATTTACATCGACAACTTTTAGGTCTCCGAAATAATTTTTGCCCCAAATAGCGGAAAGAATTTGGTCGCGAGAGAGTGAAATCCCTTTGTTTTGGAAAAATATTTCCAGAATTTCAAACTCTTTTGGCGTAAGTTCAATGTCCTGATCCCCCAAATAGAATTTACGTTCCCCCAAATCAATTCGGAAATCGCCACTTCGAATCACCTCTTCACGCACGATTGGTGTTCCAAGGCGACGGATCAGCGATTTGAGCCGAGCGACGAGCACCGCCGGACTAAAAGGTTTGCTGATATAATCATCTGCGCCGTATTCAAGCCCCATCACCTTATCCTGGTCCGAAGTTCGTGCCGTGAGCATGATGACTCCCGTCTCCGGTTTTTCCTGACGAATTACTTTGAGCACTTCAAAGCCATCGAGCTTTGGCATCATCACATCGAGCAATACGACTCGGATATCGCTATTCGCACGAAAAACATCAAGAGCCGCAGCACCATCTTCTGCCTCAAGCACTTCGAATCCTTCTTTCTTTAGATTGAGAGAAATAAAGCTTCTGATTGCAAATTCATCTTCTACAACAAGTATTTTCATCTTTGCTCCTTAATCGATACTACGAATAAAATCCGAAAAATTTTGAAGAGATCTCATAATACGATCGAATTCATTTTTTTCAGCGCCATCCAAAACATCGGTGTCCATTTTCTTTGCGATAATAGTCTTGCCGTATCGTTCCTCGATCTGTATATATCCTTGTCCAAAATCTTCAAGCATATGACTGTCTACTGCATTGACCTCGAGGAAGGGAATGATACGCCCTAGCTTATTGCTGTAATAGCTTAGGGTAATTCCGCTCGCAGTTTTTTTTGCACGAACCACACCGTCTTCCACATGAGGAATGCTCACTCGAATATTGTCTTCGTATGATTCAAAATAGTCGAGATCAGCTGCTAGATTTTCATTGTAATCTACTAAGTAGCTCGTGCTTTTCACAAGATTTGGGATGCCATCTTTGCTTTCAAGCACTTTGTTTTGGATTGCATCGATGATCCCATCTCCATTGATGTCTCTACTTTCGATTGGAATTTCTTGCGAAAGTTCTTTGATTGCATTTTTACGAACAATGCTGTATGGCGCCCCGTTTTCAAAACTCAAAATGTCCGTTCGACCCGTTTCGTTGTCGACGTACATATCAAGAAAATAAGCCTTTTTACTTAAATTCATATTGCCATACAAAATTTTATAGATCTCATTGTTTTCGGGATAAATCATCTCGCCAACAACCTGGATCATTTTGTTTTTATAATTCAAAATACGAAATTTATGGTTGTTTTCGTTGCCTCGTGTGGAAATCGCAATGTCAACAAATTTGTTTTCAGAGATTCGATTGATATCTAGGGCGAGATATTGTGTGTCAAAAAGTTTTTTGATCTCTCCATTTTCAAGGCCAATGATGCACAACTCTTTGACTGAATCGGACGAACGAAAATAACCGAGCAATATTTCTTTGATTCCGTCACTGTCAAGATCGACAAGCTCATAGTCCGACACTTCGGTTGCATCGAGTTGAAGTTCAAAAGCCTTTGCCCATAACTCGCCGATTTTTGCAACGACAATCAGCCCGAGTTTACGATCACTTTTGCTGCGATAAATCGACACGATCTCTTCTTGCTCGGTGTCATTGAGGTTAATTCCTGTTACAGAATCTGCGCCCTTTGTCCCTCTAATCTGTGGAATAGCAACCAAATCAACATTGCTTGGTACAAATTCCAAAATGGTGTCTTTTAATATCTTTTTCTCCACAGAAATTTCTGGTGGAGCAATCAGCTCTTCGGGCGTCTTGAATCCTTCGCAGCCAGTTAAGAGAATGGAACTGACCATCAAAAGTACTAAAAATTTTTTCATTATCTCTTCCTTCGAGTTGGTTCTGTCTTTTTGCGTGGAGTTTTCTTGCTCCCTTGCACCGATCTTTTGCGAATCGTTCTTTGCTTGGTCTCTTGAACCTGACAATTTTTCATTTTTTCGATGTCGATTCTCGCTCGCTCATAATCGCTACGATCAAAAATAGCAGGAATTGATATTTTTGCATATTTTTCAATCTTCTTCAGATAGCGTGATTCCGAATCGTCCATCAGCGTAATCGCAATTCCATCCTCACCCATTCGTCCAGTACGACCGATGCGGTGAACATAATATTCGGTTTCTCGAGGCACGTCATAGTTGAAAATATGCGTGATTCCTTTTACATCGATTCCTCTCGCCGAAATATCCGTCGAAACCAAAATTTGAAACTTGAGATTTCGAAAATCTTTGATGATGCGTTCCCTCTTGCTCTGACTGAGCTCTCCATGAAGTAATTCAACCGACGTGATTCCCCTTTGAACCAAGTCCTCATAGAGCGATTTCGCTCGTTGTTTCGATTTTGCAAAAATAATAGCCATAAACGGGTTATAAGTCTCGAGCGCAAAAAGCAAACTGTCCATTCTTCTCTCTTCCGTCGTGTGAAGCACCAGCTGCTTTATCTGCGACACCACCACTTCTTCTGGATTGATTTCAATATACTGTGCGTTTGGAATAATGTCGTTAATCAGCTTCTGCACATTGTCTTGGATCGTCGCAGAAAAAAGCAAAATTTGTTGATTCGCAGGGATTTTTGAATGAATCAAGTAGATATCATCAATAAATCCATATGCCAACATCTGATCCGCTTCGTCAATGATTACTCGCTTTAGATATTTTAGATTGATCGTCCCTCGACGAAGATGATCTAAAATTCTGCCTGGCGTTCCAACAATAATATTAGAATTCTGGTGGAGCTTTTCAATTTGCTCGTCAATTCGTCTTCCGCCAAACACCGAATTAATTTTTAGATTCGTACCCGATGTGAGTTGTTTTCCAACCTTTGTTATCTGATCTGCAAGCTCTCTTGTTGGCACAAGAATCATCGCTTGAATATTTTTATTCTCTTCAAGCTCTGAAAGAAGCGGCAGCAAAAATGCCAGCGTCTTTCCCGTTCCAGTTTGTGCCTTGACAAT
>JBHBDS010000131.1:0-5397 GCA_041784625.1 Filifactoraceae bacterium | reverse complement strand
GGCGACTGAGATTCTTCGGAGCAGCGACATTGCTTGCTGGGGCTCCTTTATTTTGCACCCAGATTGGGACAAGGAAGACTTCAAGAAGCTGAATCGTTACAAAAAACTCTTGAAGCCAGAGCTATTGACTTTTTCGCCGCTCAATCCTCATCCGCTCACGCCACTGTTTGAACAATACAAGGATCGCCTGCTCTACGATGAAGTCGATTATGACAAATGGAATTTTGGCGATGTGCTGATTATGCCGTCCAAGATGAGCCTGCGTGATTACTACTGGGAAGTGCTCAAGTTTACTTTCGGCATCAATCTCAACTGGCATTCGCTCAAATACACGATCAAGACATTTCCGCTTTCCAACACATTGAGGATGCTTTTTGGATTCAACACTCTAATTTCGGTTTACATCAGTAATTTCAAAAATGCGAACAAGCGAGAGGCTGAAATCCGAGGAAGATTGGCTCAAGCGACGGATTAGAATTGCAAGCTATGTACAGTAAGCGATATATAATGGAAACCCGATACGCAACGACTGAAGCAAAAATTGCGTAAGATTTATGAAATAGATTGGATAACAAATAGAATGAAGGTACTTTTGGTACGCCCGCCTGCGCCAAATAAGCTGAGCTTTACGGGCATTTTGGACAACGAGCCGCTGGAGCTGGAATATTTGCACACAGGATTGATGCAATCTGGTTTCGACGATTACATTTTCGACTACATCTGCGAGAGTAAGCCTTTCAAAAAAGTTTTGAAGGAGCAACAACCTGATGTGGTCGCTATCACAGGTTACATCACACAAGAAAATGTGATGAAAAAAATGTTCAAAGCGGCAAAAAAGTTCAGCAAAAAAATCATCACCATCGCTGGTGGCGTGCATGCGCAACTGAACTACGAGCGATTGTTTGATGAGCACATTGATTTTATTATGCGAAGTGAATCGGTCGATGCCTTTGTTGATCTGATCCACTGGCTTGATTCGGTATGGAAAAAAGAAGAGCCGAGCACCTTTCTGTCCAAAATCAACGGACTGTGCTACAAAGATCGAAATGGCAATTGGCAGGTGAATCCTTACGAGCGAATCGACATCAACGAATTGCCGATTCCTGATCGCAGCTTTTTTTACAAACACAAGCATCATTTTCGTTATCTGGATATGACGCCGATGGCAACGCTCAAAACGGCGTTTGGTTGTCCGTATGATTGCAATTTTTGCTATTGCACGCTGCTCAACTGCGGGGGCTATCAGGCACGTGATTTGGATTTGGTGATGGAGGAGCTCAAAAATATCGATGCACCAAATATTCAGATTGTAGATGACGATTTTTTGGTGGACAAAAAAAGACTGTGGCGATTTGTACAGCTGGTCAAGGAGCACAAGATTGAAAAAACATACACCTGCTATGCACGAGCGGATTTTGTTGCAGAGAATGAAGAGATTGTGCGAGCACTGGTGGAAATTGGGTTCAAATATTTTTTGGTGGGGCTCGAGGCGACGAGCGATACCGAGCTACTCGCCTATAACAAGCGCACAAAGCTTTCGCACAACGAGAAAGCGGCGGAAGTGATTCGGCTTGCGGGGGGAGAATGCATTGCGCTGATGATTGTCGGTATCGAGGCGACGGAAAAAGATTTTGATCGCATCTATGATTGGGTGGTCGAGCATCAAATTTTGCATGTGACGGTGTCGATGTTCACGCCGATTCCAGGTACACCGCTGTATGAGCAGTACAAGGACCAGCTGATTACGGACAACATCGAGGATTGGGATTTTTTGCATTTGGTGCTCGAGCCAAAATATTTGACCAAACGGCAATTTTATCGCCAGTACTACAAACTGTTCAATCGACTGTATCGTCGTGCAAAAAAGAACGGGCTGTACGATTTTATGGATCTGCCCTACTTCAAGGGAATGCTGACGAGATATTTGGTGAGAAAGATGTATTTGGATCGATAAAAAGTGAGGAATGTTATGAACAGAAAATCAGTGTGGGATTTTTGGGCAAGATATTACGATCGGCTCTGGGTGCAGCGATTTTTTCTTGCGCCGACAAGAAAGCGTGTGCTCGAGCTGATGGAAAAATATATGGACGAATCGGCGAGCGATGTGCTCGACATCGGATGCGGGATTGGACAACTAGCCCGAGATATTCAAGAGCATTTTGTAGAAAAAAACCTCCGCCTCACAGGAATTGATTTCTCTGGAGAAATGATTGAGCGTGCGCAGAAGGAGAGCGACGGAATCCAATTTTTTGAGATGGATGCAGCAAATCTACTCGAACTGGGAGGAGAATACGATGTGATGGTATGCACACATTCTTTCCCCTATTATCGAAACCAAAAGCAAGCAATTGCGGATATGACGACCAAGCTCAAAGACGGCGGAATACTGATTCTTGCCCATGCATCAGCGAATACGATTTACGACCGACTGATTCACTCGATCGTCAAGGTGACGGCAGGCGGTGGGAAATATCCATCGATTGCGGATGTGATTCAGATGCGTGATGAGCGTCTCAAAATTTTGGAGATGGAAAAACTGTATCAGTCTCAGGTGATGACGACGATCTTGTTCACGGTTTTCAAAAAAAGAGGAAACGATGAAGATACTATTGATTAGACCCAGACCCCCAAAAGAGACGATCGGTCTGCAGCATGTGATGATCTGCGAGCCACTGGAGCTGGAATATCTTGCGGGCAATATTGACCCATCGCTTGCGGAGGTTCGGATTCTCGATATGATTCTCGAGCGTGGCAGCATCGACCGATTTGTGCGAGAATATCAGCCGGATATTGTGGGACTCACGGGCTATATCACACATATCGGCGTGGTCAAAGAATATGCGAGCCGAGTGAAAAAAATATTGCCCAGCGCAGTGACGGTGGTCGGCGGCGTACATGCGGAAGTCGTGCCCGAGGATTTTGTCGACAAAAATATTGACTACATCATCTGTGCTGACCCGATTGGAACCTTTGTGCGCATCGTGGAAGCGGTGAACAACAATAGGTCGAGTAGCAGCGATAAAGAGAAGAATAACAATTGCAAGGGATACGCACACGAAAACGCAATGGAGAATGCACTTGATAACGTGGCGAAACACCCTCATATTGAAGGAACTTATTCGCCAAACGCAGAAATCATCAAGCCGACGACTTTCAACTATCTACCGCCCGATCGGAGCAAGGTCGCAAAATATCGCAGTCGCTACTACTACATGTTCCACAATCCTTGCGCGCTGGTCAAGACATCCTTTGGCTGTCCGTTTGACTGCAGTTTTTGTTTTTGCAAAGAAGTGACGGACGGAAAATATTTCGCTCGCCCAATCGAAGAGGTTGTCGAGGAACTTAAAACGATATCGGAGCAAGAAATTTATTTGGTGGACGAT
Source organism: Filifactoraceae bacterium (assembly GCA_041784625.1). Classification (GTDB taxonomy): domain Bacteria; phylum Bacillota; class Clostridia; order Peptostreptococcales; family Filifactoraceae; genus JAUNKE01. The sequence goes on along the minus strand of JBHBDS010000131.1, from coordinate 2,014 downwards.
GATTTTTTGTTCGGCGTGGAGAGGCTGAATCGCTTTTGTGATTTATTGGAAAAAGAAAAATTGGATAAACGATTCCTCGTTTATGGACGTGCGGATTTTATCGCAAATAACGAGAAGCTTATAGCACGCCTTGCACAAAATGGACTGCGTGCCGTCATCGTCGGCATCGAATCAATTCGGGAAAAAGATTTGGAGAATTTCAACAAGAAAACGACCATCGAAACAAACCGACGAGCGATTGAAATTCTGAACAAATACGATATCGAGCTTTATGCGACGATGATTCTAAGCCTAGATTATTCGAAGAGCGATTTTCGACAGCTCGAGCAATATATCAAGCAGATGGGAATCTTTTTTGTCAATTTGCAGCCGCTTACGCCATTGCCCGGGACGGATATTTTTGATCAGTACGAGAACAAAATTCTCGTTGATCGCAGCGATTATGCCAAATGGGATCTTGCGCATATTGTACTCAAACCAGAACATTTGAGCATCCGAGCCTATTATTTCCAAATGATCAGGCTCTATTATAAGGTTGTGATGCGACCGAGCAATGTGCGACGGATGATTAGAAAATATGGCCTGCTTGAGGTGCTCAAACTTTCATGGGGAAGCAGCTTTGTGAGCTGGCAATATTTCAAGAAAATGATAACGGGGAAGTAAATAAAAAACGAATCCTTAGCAAAATCTGTCAATCAAGCAAGGTTATTAAGGTGGATTGATACAGAGTTTATTAGAAATGATTTTACAAAATAGGAAAGAGTTACGATGAAGAAAAAAATTTTGCTGATTCAATCCTCGCCATACGATAATAACAAAAATCCAATCAAAAAATCCAAGCTGTACTTCGTAGGGCTTGCGATGCCGCTTCTCGCTGCGATGCTCCCCGATGATTGGGAGGTCGAAATAATTCTCGAAACGATTGAGGACATTCCTTTCGACACCGACGCGGATCTGATTGGTATCGGCAGTATGGGGCATGCGGTGGTTCGTAGCATCGACATCGCCAAGGAATTTAAGAAAAGGGGTAAGACCGTTTTTCTTGGCGGCTACATGGTGAGCCTGATGCCTGAGGAGGCAAAAAAACATTGCGATTCTGTCATCATTGGGGACGGTGAGCTGGCTTTTCCGCAGCTGATTGCCGATTATGAAAATGGCATGCTAAAAGAATTTTACGAAATGCCAATTGACAAAATCGTTGCGCCACTCCCACGCTTTGACCTCGTGCTCGGCAAAAAAATTGGCGATATGTTGCCTGTTCAAGCGGGGCGAGGTTGTCCGAAGTCTTGCACTTTTTGCTCGGTGTATTGCCTTTACAAAAACAAATACATCCGCCGTCCCATCGAGGATGTGCTGAGAGATATTGAGCAGATTCGAGGACTTGGTTTCAAAAAATTTATGCTGCTCGACGACAATATTATGTCCGACCGAGCGTATATGATGGAGCTGCTCGATCATATTATTCCACTCAAAATGCAGTGGATGAGCCAATGCTCGATTGAGATTGGCAACGACGAAGAGCTCTTGAAAAAATTAGCGAAATCTGGTTGTGTCACGCTGAGTTTTGGGATCGAAAGCATATTGCAAGAGAGTCTCGACAGTATGAATAAGTCGTGGGCGAAAGTAATAGAATATCCACGACTGATAAAAAATATTCAGCAATCAGGCATCGACATTTCGACCGAGATGGTGGTCGGAGCAGAGGGCGATACATTGGAGTCGATTGCACGCACGGCAGATTTTATCAAGGAGAATAAAATTGTTGTGCCACGATTCTACATTCTTACGCCGATTCCTGGGACAAAATTCTACGACGAAATGAAAGCGCAAGACAGAATTTATGTCCAGGATATGTACTCCTACAATGGCAGCCAGGCAGTGCATATTCCCAAAAATATGACACCCGAGCAATTGACCGAGGCGTATTGGGCGCTTTACAATAAAGTTTTTGAACTGCACTCGATTTTTGCACGCACGATTTTTCGCAAGGAATTTGTCAAACATCCGCTGCGTT
>JBHBDS010000130.1:0-8399 GCA_041784625.1 Filifactoraceae bacterium | reverse complement strand
TTCTGCAAATTTATTCTTCCAGATTGTTCCATTCAAACGCAGGGGATTTCAAAGTTTTTGCGCCAACTTTTCTTTTGCGTCTATCGATCTTTTCAAAATTTCATTCCCGTGATAAACTACTCCTAGATGAATAAATTTTCAGAATTACGAAAGCGTGGACAAGCATCATTGCTTTTGTGATGCAAGGAGGATGTAATGAGCAAAAGAACTGCTGCATTTTTTGATATTGATGGCACGATTTTTCGTGATTCGCTGATGATCGCTCATTTTCGGAAAATGAGAGAGTATCGAATCATCGACGATTTTGCTTACCGAAGCGAGCTGCTATTTTCGGAGGAACGATGGCACAAACGCCGTGTAGCTTATGACGATTTTTTGGACGATATAGCCAAAGCGTATATCGATGGGCTCAAGGGCGTTTCGTATGCGGACATCATGTTTACCGCTCGTAATACGCTGCGAGCGCATGCGGATGAGGTGTATCGCTTTACTCGTGCACGAATCGAAAAACATCGGGAGCGTGGCGATCTCGTGATTTTTATCTCGGGTAGTCCAGAATTTTTGGTCAAGCAGATGGCGCAAATATGGAAAGCGGATGTGTATATGGGCTCAAAATATATTTTTCAAAAAGGCGTGTTCACGGGCGAAATTGTGCCGATGTGGGATTCTGCCAGCAAGCTCAAAGCGATGGAGCAGCTCGTGCAGGAGTATCAAATTGATCTCTCTTGCAGCTACGCATACGGCGATACCAACGGCGATTTTACGATGCTAAGTAGCGTCGGACATCCTTTTGCGATCAATCCTGCCAAAGAACTGCTCGAAAACATCGAAAAGGATCCCGATCTTGCGGCAAAAGCGACAATTGTGGTCGAGCGCAAGGACGTGATCTATTGTCTCAAGCCAGGAGTGTGTACTTTTGACGTAGACGATATTCTTTAACGCTTTGCTCGATGGCGATTCGATCTATAAGCTAAGATAGCAGAATTTCTCGCTCGATTTTTAGGCAACAATCCATGAGATCATCGAGCGATTTTTTGCGGTGATCTTCCTATATTTTTTGCTAAGAGCGTTCACAATTTCTACTATAAAAAATCTCTATGCATTCTATCAAATTATGATTGACTATCTCTCATTTCATTGATATACTCAATCAGTATGTTATTAATTTTTTATTCAAAAGGAGGATTGGTTTAAGAAATCTTAAATCAAAATGTATGAACAAAGAAGAAAAATATTATGTTAGCGTCAAAACTGGCGACCCAAGTGCACTTGGATTATTTGGACTGGCAATGGTAACGCTTGTTGCATCATCACAAAAACTCGGACTTACCACAGGACTTACTTTCGTGTTGCCTTGGGCGATCTTTTTGGGCGCATTGGCTCAGCTCGTCGCAGGACTTTTGGATTTCAAAAAAGAAAATGCGTTTGGCGGAACAGCTTTTTGTGGCTACGGATTCTTTTGGCTGGCGGTTGCTATGAGCTGGATGATCAAGCTCGGGATGTTTGGCGAAATTGCTCAAAGTCATGTTGATGTAAGACAGCTCGGCGTTGCTTTTATCGGTTATCTTATTTTTACAATCTATATGACGATTGGGGCGACGGTTACCAACAAAGTATTGTTCTCGATCTTTGTTCTGATTGATTTATTGTTCCTCGGTCTTGGACTCAGCACGCTCGGCATTATGGAACACTCCATGCATCTGCTCGCAGCAATCGCTGAGCTATTGATCGCAGTATTGTCCTTCTATCTTTCTGCAGCGAATGTACTCAATGCGCAGTTTGGATATGAATTCCTAAAAGTTGGAGCTCCGATCGAATATTTTAGAAATCGCAAGTAATCGCGGTAACAAAAAAACTGCTGGAGAGCAGTTTACAAAATTTTTGTGTATGGTATAATAATAACTGTTTAAGACGGTTTGCCAATTATGCAAGCTGATTAAGAAAACCACTGTAAACTTCAAATACAGTGGTTTTCTTTTGCACAAAGCTATCTGTATCGGCTATCTTCTGTTATAATGTTCACTCTTGTATTGTAATGCAATTTCTTCATTTTTCTTTACAGTTTTAGCTATTCTACCTGATGAATATGGAGCTTTCTATTTTGCAGCTCATTTTCTTCATCCAAAAGCAAATTTCTAAGGAACAATTCTAGATATTCCGTGGTTTCAAAAATGCCATTTTTCAAATCAGAATAATTCGCACGAACTAAAGCATTTCGAAAATACCATGCATTCTTTGCGAAAATATCGTTTGTGACATCAAAACCCAAAGTCCTCAAATATTTAATAAAAAATACGGCCGTGGTGCGTGTGTTCCCCTCTCCAAAAACATGGATTTGCCAGAGTCTTGAGACAAAATGCGCAAAATGCTGGATGATTTCATCCATCTTTAGCCCTTTGTAGCTGAACATTTTTTCCTGTGATAGGTCATACTCTAAGGTGGCTTTGAGTTCAGACGCACTGCCATAAACCACAGTTGCCCCATCCAGCACCCATTCCTTTTTTGTAATGTTGTAATCTCTTATCTTCCCAGCGTGAGGATAGATGCCAGTAAACAGCCTTCGATGAATCGAAAGATATTCATTTGGCGAAAACGAAAAGGCTTGCTCCGATAAAATTTCCGCAATTCGTGAAGATACTTTGTCGGCTTCCTCTGTTCGATTATCGTCATCGGCAATCGAAGGTTTTTTCTCATAGTAGCTATCAATTCGATTTCGAACTTCTTGAAAAGTGATTTCCCCTTCTATATTAAGCTGCGCTGTTTCGATCAAATATTGCGAAGTCTTGAGATTGTCCACTGCTTGGAGACCTATTGCTGTGCTCCATGCATAACTCTTTTTTACCTTATTTGGTTCTTCTTCTCTAAGATATTCTGCAAATGGATCCTTGTTCATGTTCTCACCTCATTAAAAATCTGAGCAAAGGAAAATCAAGTTCATCATTGTTCCTAATCATCTTTGATTCATAATATATAAAACCTGCTCGAAACCAGTTTACAAAATTTTTGTGTATGGTATAATATATATAGATAGCCGACCGTTAAAGACGGTTTGCCCTAGTAATGATAATTTATTTAAAAACCACTAGTAGCTGCAACTACAGGTGGTTTTTTCTTGCCTATCTTTTAGACTTTCTGTCTTTCTTAAATAGGGCTATGATACTTACTGCAAGCGCAGCAGTCATTAGTACAATAACAATTGCTTGGAAAACCAAGCTTATTGCTTCGTAATTTGACATAAGCACCACCCCCAATCTGTGTTAGATTAGGGCAAACCATCTGTATCGGCTATCTTTTGTTATTGTAACATATTTTGGACGAAAAATCTTCATAATATTTTTTCTCGCAAGCTCGCATTCTATCGATAATTCTTTGTACCAAAGCCTCCATGTGTGCACGCCATTCTGTGCTTGTGATGATTTATTTTTTTGTGTGTTTATCAGAATACAGATTACTGGTATGATAAACTCATAAGAAATTACTTCAGGAGGTTTTATTATGGAGAGCAAAAAATTTTCAGTTCAAAAACTTGCGATCATCGGATTGATGGCAGCAATGGTATATGTGGCGACGAATTTTCGAATCGACATCCCCACTCCGCTTGGCAAAACAATGCTCCATCTAGGTAATGTGATGTGCATCTTGAGTGGACTCCTTTTTGGAGGGCCAATCGGTGGACTTGCGGCGGGATTTGGTTCGGCGTTTTATGATTTGCTTGATCCAGCATTTGCGCCACAATTTATGATCACATTCTTTATGAAATTTGCACTCGGGTACACTGCAGGTGCGATTGCTCATCGTAATGGCGCAAAGGGCGAGAACAAAAAACAAAATCTCATCGGCGCAATCTCTGGCGCAGTGCTCTATGTGATTTTGTATATCACCAAAACTTTTGTCACAAGCTACTTCATCATCGGTGAGCATTTGGAGGCTGTGCTCTCTGTCGTAGCGGTCAAAGGAATGGTCTCACTCACCAACGGAATCATCGCCGTCATCGTGTCGATGGTGCTCGTTACAGCGATTGTTCCATCGCTCAAAGCAGCTGGAATTTATCGCCGAATCGAGGGGCTTAGATAATGCAATTTTCGATATTCCTTTAATCCAATCACAAAGGAGAGTCCGTTTTCTGTATCCCCCACAGATCAATTTGTGGCTCTCCGTGATTAGGATGTACAATATCTTTAAATATATTGCGAGGTGATGCCTCGCTTTTTTGTTGCACAATTTTTTCTTTTGCACGATTTCTTTCTCTTTCAGAATTTTTCCTGTACGCTCTCTTTCTCTTGCTCGAATGAAATTGTCCTATTCTTTAGTTGATATTATTTCCGTCAACTTTATCTTATATTGATTTTTGTTTCTGCGCAAAAAATAGTTGCTTTTCTCAATCGAAAGGAGTACAATCCTAGAGTGTTAGAACGGAGGAATTATTTATGAACGCTCAAATCGTTTCGATTGTAATATTTTTTGCGGTGATTATCGCTATTATTTCAGAAAAAATTCACCGCACCGTCGCAGCGCTGACGGGGATGATTTTACTCTTGCTTTTTCATATACTCGATATCGACAAAGCAATTAGTTATATCGACTTCAATACCATCGGCGTGCTGCTCGGCATGATGATTTTCGTTTCTGTGGTCAAGCAGTCGGGGCTCTTTGAATATGTCGCGATCAAATCGGCGAAGCTCGCACAAGGCGACCCGCTTCGAATCATGCTCGCATTTATGATTTTGACAGCTGTGCTCTCTGCATTTTTGGACAATGTGACGACCGTGCTGCTCATCGGGCCGATGACCATTACGATCTGCCAAATTCTCAAAATCAATCCCGTCCCGATGCTGATGACACAAATTCTCGCATCCAATATCGGTGGTACAGGAACGCTCATCGGGGACCCACCGAACATCATGATCGGTAGCGCCGCCGGGCTGGACTTCACGGACTTTTTGCTTCACACGGGCTTGGTCGTTCTCGTCATCTTGTTTTTCACAGCGATTATTATGCGAGTCCTCTACAAAAAAGATCTCGTTGCAAATCAAGAAGAAATTCAAGAGATTCTTTCGCTCGATGAGAAAAAAGCGATCGAAGACCCTGCGCTTTTGCGCAAAAGTTTGCTAATGTTGCCGCTGGTTGTGCTTGGATTTGTTTTTCACGGAACGCTAGGCATCGAATCCGCTGTGGTGGCTCTTACTGCTGGCGTCGTAATGCTGCTCATTGGCAAACAAAACGCAGAACATATCATTATGGAAACGGAATGGGCGACGATATTATTTTTCTTGGGACTATTTGTTGTCGTCGGTGGAATGGTTGAGACAGGTGTGATCAGCAAGCTTGCTCAAACGATCATCGAGCTCACAAAGGGCAACGAGATGCTAACGATTATGGTGTTGCTCTGGGGCTCAGCGCTACTTTCGTCGATTTTGGACAATATTCCATTTGTTGCAACACTGATTCCAATGATCACGGCGATGGGTGCAAGTGGAATCAATGTAGAACCTTTTTGGTGGGCGATCTCGCTCGGCGCATGTCTTGGCGGAAACGGAACGCTCATCGGTGCATCAGCAAATGTGGTGCTCTCGGGTATCGCTGGCAAGCACGGACATCCGATCAGCTTTAAGGATTACACCAAAATTGGTTTCCCTGTAATGATTTTTACCATCGTCATCGCAACGGTATATCTTGCGATCAAATATTAGGAGGAGAATATGATTAAGGATACAATAGCGGATGATATGATCAACCTACGACTACGACAAGCGGGAGCAAAATCCATCAAAATCAATCGTGCACATATCAATGTTGTAAAATTTGAAATCACACCTGAGATGAATGTGACTTATGTTTACGAAATCAAAGACAGCGGCGAAATTTATCTTCAGCGTGTCTGCCCTTATCTGATGATGATGGGCAAGCTGTACTCGGACAAAGATTTGATTCATATGATTCTCCGAGATGTTGCCCTGTTTCGCAATGCGCACAACAGTCGAAATTATGAGCATTTTATCGATATTGAGCGTGCGCATATCAAGTATAGCAAAGATCTGGAGGATTTGTTCATCGAATGCAATGTGAAGCCCGAGGATCTCGACAAAATTCTTGCCACCATCGAAAAAGCAGGCGAACTGCTCCGTGAAGTACGTGAACGCTCGGAATTGATCGATGTGGATTAATATTCATAACCGATAATACAATTTTGTTTTTCGACTATTTTCACTGACGCGTACAGAGGAAAAAGAACACTATGCTTTCAAAGACATAAAAAAGGCCGACCGCCATCGTTAGTTTCTCTCTAACATTTGGAGGTCGGTTTTTCTTTGTAAGAATGATTAACTAGAAAACTTTTTTTACAACGATTTTTCACCGTTTATGTGAATAAAAAGGAAGACGGTTCGCATAAACTGTCTTCCTTTTTTCAACGAATTATAAACTTTTATTTTTCAACTGGTGCGTTGTTTGAATGTTTTAGAAATCTTCTTCAACTTCTTCGATCACTTCTACTGGCACTTCTGGTTCTGGCACGCCGAGAACTTCGATCGCTTTATAGCGTTTGAGTCCTGTTCCTGCTGGAATCAGTTTACCGATGATGACATTTTCTTTGAGTCCAATCAGATTGTCCTTGCTTCCTTTGATCGCTGCTTCAGTAAGAACTCTTGTCGTTTCTTGGAATGATGCAGCAGATAGGAACGAGTCGGTCGCAAGCGATGCCTTGGTAATTCCAAGCAGAGTTTGCTTGTAGGTCGCTGGCTCTTTGCCTTCTTCTTCAAGCTGTGCGTTCACACGCTTCACTTCCGCTACACTCACAAGCGATCCCGAAAGGAATGTCGAATCGTTTGGTTCTTCGATTTTTACTTTGCCGAGCATTTGACGAGCAATGATTTCGATATGCTTGTCGTTTACGTCTACCCCTTGCATTTTGTAAACTCGCTGAACTTCTTTTACGATATAATCTTCAACGCCTGCAACACCTTTGATACGAAGAATGTCTTGTGGGTTGATCGATCCTTGTGTCAGCTGATCGCCTGGCTCCACTTTTTGTCCTTCTTTTACCTTGATCATCGAGCCATATGGAATTTGGTATTCATGCTCCATTCCATGCTCGTCAATGATGAAAATGTCTTTGCGTTTTCCATTGTTGACATATTTTACGGTTCCCGCAACTTCTGTGATGATTGCAAGTCCTTTTGGTTTTCTCGCTTCGAAAAGCTCCTCAACCCTTGGAAGACCTTGCGTGATGTCTCCTCCAGCAACCCCGCCCGTATGGAATGTTCTCATCGTAAGCTGTGTACCCGGCTCCCCGATGGATTGTGCAGCGATGATACCAACTGCTTCTCCCACATTGACATTTTTGCCTGTTGCCAAATTTCGTCCGTAGCATTTTGCACAGACGCCGTATTTGGACTCACAGTTGAGAACGGTACGCAGTGTAACCGATTCGATTCCTGCTTTGATGATCTCATCCGCTTTTTCTTCGATAATCATCTCGTCGCTTGTTACGATGACCTCTCCAGTTTCTGGATGAAGAATATCGCCCACTGGATAACGTCCAACGATTCGATCGTAGAGTTTTTCGATGACTGCAATATCTCTGAGCACCACTTGCTCAATTTTTGCTGCAATAATTTTTTTCGCTCGTTCTTCGGTGATACGATCTTTGCGTCCGACGATCACTTTGCCATTTGCCGGATCGACGATGTCCATCGCTGGGTAGCGTCCGAGAATTCCGCCGTATAGCGTCACAATATTGCCGCCCTCTACCGTAATTTCAGAAATTCCTTCCGCAATCAATAGTTTTGCTTCTTCGTCACGGATGATTTCGCCTGCTTTTACGAGCACTTTTTTGCCAGACTTAATATCATTTGCTGGTTTTTGTCCAATCACTCGATCGTATAGTCTTGCAGTTTCTTCAAAGTAGTCGCCGAATGCTTGTACTTCGATTCCTTCGTTTGTTCCACAATCAAGCTCACGAATGATAACATCTTGCGAAACGTCAACAAGTCTTCTTGTCAAATATCCCGAGTCCGCAGTTCGTAGCGCCGTATCGGCAAGACCTTTACGTGCACCATGCGAAGAAGTAAAGTACTCGAGTACGGTCAGCCCTTCACGGAAGTTGGATTTAATTGGAATTTCTACCGTTTTACCAGACGCGTTCGCCATCAGACCACGCATTCCTGCGAGCTGACGAATCTGGTTCTTAGAACCCCTCGCTCCAGACACCGCCATGATGTTGATGTTGTTGAGTTCGCCAAGGTTTGCCATCAGCGCATCGGTTACAAGATCCGTTGTTCTGGACCAAGTGTCGATAACACGCTCATAGCGCTCGTCATTGGACATCAATCCACGACGATAGCTCTTTTCGTATGCCGCAACTTTTTGCTCTGCTTGAGCAATCAGCGCTTTTTTCTCTT